>CAWUUQ010000236.1:0-21443 GCA_963925625.1 uncultured Psychrosphaera sp. | reverse complement strand
GATTATCTTCCGTTGAAACTGTTTCGCTTAAATAATTAGAGTCTGTAAATGACAGTTCTATTCTGGCGGCTTCATCGTAATTAACTTCTATTATTTGCGAATTTGTAGAGCCAGTAACATCTACTAGAACAGCTGGGCCGTTTGGATCAACCGTCGTTTTATTAGCTATCAATAATTCTTCTAAAGAATTAGGCGTAACACTTGAATTAGCAGACAAAATTTCAGCATCTGATGGCATTGTTCGTATTGCCTGAACAAGGTATTCGCCATTTGGCGTGTAATTTTGCGTTATTGTTCCGTTGGCACATTGTCCGGAGATTACAACTTGCTCTGACTTTGCCGCCATATTATTTGAGTCACCATCAGCCCAACTTGCTACTAATTTGGCTGGCACAAAGCCTAAGTTTGCCGTTGTGCTAGTGAGCTCATTGTTCGCATCATTTACAGTTACTGAAATGAGGCCTGCTTCTGCATATTCCACGTCGATAACCGCTTTTGCTTCTGAATCAAAAGCAACTGAAACTGAACTTCCTGTTTGGGCCGCTGTATGACTTTGCCCTTCAATTGTTGCGCTTGCAGAATTAACCACTGCGCTACTATTGGGCGTAATATAATTATATGAAAAAGTAAGGGGATGGTTCCCACTTGAATAACTCGGTGTACATGCACCTGAACCACCATCTCCAGGCGATTTTACAGCCTGAATAGTAAATTGATTTGCAGTACACGATTGAGCATTATTGTTATCACCTGCTGTTACAATAAAACCACTTGAAGCCACAGAATAATCGCAACTAGAGGAACCGTTTGAGGCGTTTAAACATTGCACGTTAGACGTTTTAGCTGAAGTACCAGCAAAACTAAAGGTACCAATATCTGTTTCTGTAAATGCGGCATTATTTAATTTTCCGCTAGCGCCGTTAATGGTATAGGTGCCTAAAGTGCTTAACGTACCAGCAACATTTTTCTGAAGAGTAAACTCTATGTCATCACCATTATAAATGGATGAACAATCTGCATTTGCGCAAGCGGTAAGGTTCACTTCGTGTGACGCGCAAGAAACGCCATTTCCAGTATGACTAATTTGAATATGACTTAGCTCAATAGGGCAAGGACGGCTATTGCGCATAATATTATTGATGGCATTTGACGAATAGGCATAAGGAATGACTTGTACTTCATCAATGAACCCATCAAATACTTTTAACTGACTGTTTCCTGCAAATAAATTACCAACATAAAAACCTGAATTAGTATTTGGAATTGAAGTGCTCGTTTCAGCATATTTCCCTTCTAAAGCACCATCGATAAAGACACTAACTCGTTCATTTTGTGGTAAGGATCCATCAAAAACTATTGCGATGTGGTGCCAGTTATTTTGAGTTAATGCTTTTGAAGTTTTAAATCGATCGTTTGAACCATCAATATCGACACTCAGCTCTCCGTTGTCTCCATTTAAGAAGAACACCCCGTAAGAGATATCAGTATTAGTGCTTGAACGCTTAGAAACAATGCCTCTTGCATTAGTGCCATTCGTTTGTTGGAAGTTTCGTGCATTTACCCAAGCTGTAATGGTTAATTGAGATGTGCCATCGAGCTTGTCACCGTCTGGAAATTGAATGTAATCATCAATGCCATCAAACTCACCAAAGCGACAAGTTCCCGGAGAACCGGCTATCGCTGAGTTTCCACTTGAAGTGTCTGCAACACTACCCGTTCCAGAGCCTAACGCAGTACCATGATACCCGGAATCAGAATTATCAATGACCTCGTCGACAATGCCATCCCAACTTTTCTCATCAAAATACCATTGAGCTGCGGCACAATTACCTTCTACTAAAGACAACTCTGCGGCTGCAATGTCACTTAAAATACCATGCGCTGTCATTGTATGAAGACGTAAATATTTTGAGTTTATGGGCTCAAAATTTATGCTTTGAAGATCAGTTGTATTATTCGCACTAAAGATATAACTCGGAGTAATTGGCTCACCGAATAGTTTTAACTCTGACACCCCTGTTGTTGATGCGTCACCGTGGTTATTAATCGTCACGAACCGAGTACCAACAATATCGTTCACTGTGTCTTCATCATCTAACACAATTCTATGCGGGCCCAATGACTGTGGTAATGTAAATGTATGTGAAGGACTTAATGAAGGCCCTATTAAGTCTATTTCTCTTGCCCCAACATAGGATGGGTCACCATGGTTATTAATGGTAATAAATTTTACGTCTGTCACACCACTTGGCACATCGTTGGCGTCTAAGTAAAATGATTCTGGTTGCTCGCCCATTTGCGCGGTAAACATTTTGGTTTCTGTAACCGATGGGCCTCTAACCTCAAATTCTTTGGCACCAATGTACGTTGGATCACCGTGGTTGTTGATCGTTACAAGTCTTACATCTGTCACGTTTGAAACAACATCGTTACTATCTAAAACAAAGGTTTGACCTGCATCACTTTGTGCAGCGGTGAATATCGTTGTTTCGTTTACAGCATCACCAATTATCTTAAATTCTTTGGCGCCAATGTTATTTAAGTCGCCATAATTACTAATGGTTTTTAAGCGTACACCAATTACATCAGATCGAATGTCAGCAGGGTCCACATTAAAAAACTGCCCATTGTCGTGCCTTTCAGCTGTGAATATGGTTGACTTAGTAGTAGATACGCCGAGAATTTTAAACTCCCTTGCTCCGGTATAACTTGGATCACCATGATTTGTGATTGATTGGAAACGAAAGGCTCTAACTTTTTCAGGTCGATTACTCGGGTCCATTTCAAAATATTCGCCATCACCATGCATCTGGGCATTAAATGTAAAAGTCGGTCCAACGGTATCACCTAAAAATCCAACATCTCTAACACCTGTGTAATTAGGATCACCGTGATTCGTCAATGTGATAAAACGTATACCCGTTATGCCTGTTAATGCAAAAACTTCCCAAGTTTGAAGTTCACTACCAATGGTTGCGTTGAATAATTCAGTACCATCCAGTTTTAATACCGGCTTCCAAACAGTCAAACCATTAGCCGTAATGCTATATTCCACCTCAAATAGAGCGACTGAACGAGTCGTACCGTAGTTGTTTAAGGTAATTTTGTTAAGGTTGATTTCGTCGCCATAATCACCGTCAAGATTAGCATCAAAGGTGAATTCAATAGTATTGTCTTGTTTGTTGCTTAACCATCTAGTTGCAAAGTCTCCGTCATGTAAGTTTTTTGCGCCCCATGTCGTTGAATCTAGTTGCGAATCAATAGATGTTAATCTTGCCCCATGAGCAGCATAAGCATAGTTATAGTCCGGCTCACCTGCTCCACTATTTGGTACCGTAATATAATTCCATTTTTGATTGCCTTTAAGTTGATATGCTAGCTGAAACTGTTTTATTGAACGGTCGTCAGTGCCGTAGTTTTGAAGGTACACTCGGTCTACGGTAAATTCGTCATCTTTTTCCCTAGTTACACCATCAAAATCAACATCAAATTCAAAATCTACTGTGTTGTTACTTTGTGGGCTTGTTGATAAGGTCAGTGGATCACCATCATGAAGGTTTTTTGCTAAGCCATTTGCATCATTACCCAGTGAATTTACATCGGTTATAATCCCGCCGTTATTTATCAGTGCATAGTTAAAGTTTGGTTGCCCAACTGCTGCATCTGAAGGGGTGAGTAATTGCCAATTGGGAAAATTGCTGTAAGTCTGAACTTCTATTAGGAATTCGTAAATAGATTGGTCGGTATCTAAATTCTGAATATAGAACTGATCAAAACTAAAAAGATCATCAAGCGTGCGCGCAAAATAATCCCTGTTTATATCAAAGATAAAACTAAGTGTATTAAGGCCTTTGGAGCTTAGCCATTTAGATTTAGGGTTTCCGTCATGGATATATCTAACAATGCTACTAGTTGGATTATGGTCACTATCCTCTTCATAAAAATAGCCGCCATTATTCGTAAGGGCAAAGTTAAAATCTGCATCACCTACAGCGGCTCCTGGCACATTTATTGGTGTCCAAGTTTGATTTCCACTCGTTTTAACTTCTACTTGAAATTCATATATTGAACGGTCGTCATCGCCATAGTTTAATAAATAGAACTGTTCAAATGTGAATAAGTCATCACTCTGTGCCGTACTTCCATCATCAGTAGGATCAAACTGAAACGCGACTCTATTGGTTAATTTTGACGATAACCAACGGGTATTAGTATCACCGTCATTTATGTTGCTGACCGCACTCGTTGTACTATTTGATTGATGCACGAAGTCAGTTATGACACCACCATTGTGTGACATTGAGAAGTTAAAATTTGGTTCACCTATATAAGCACCGGGTGCATTAATTTTGCGCCAATCTGGCTGGTTGATTGTTTTAACTGCGACTTGAAAGTTTCGAAGAGAACGGTCGTCATTGACACCATAATTTCTAATTTGAATCTGATCCAAAGAAAATAAATCATCAACATCGCCATCGGCTCCGGAAATGCCATTTTCGTTTGGATCAAAGGTAAATTCAATTGTGTTATATCCTCTATTGCTTAACCAAATAGTATTTTGATCACCATCATTTATGTGATCCCCTGACCAAGTAGTATTATTTACTGAGCTATCTACCGCGCCCAATACACCACCATCCATCAATCGAGAATATTTGTATTCTGGATCGCCAATCATAGAACCCGGCGCTTCCAACTTAAACCAGTTAGTTCCATCTTGGGTCACTTCAATTTGGAACTCTCGTAAAGAACTATCTTCTGACCCATAATTTAATACTTCAATTTCATCGATGGTAATACCATCACCAGTGGTGTTGTCCCAATCTGTATCAAAATTATACTCAATAATGTTATAACCTTGATCTGCCGTCCAACGAGACTGCGTATCACCGTCGTTAACATGCTCACCAGCCCATGTGGTTGAGTTACTTTCAGAACTAATATCAACAATTCGTGCGCCTTGGGCCCAACTTAAATAATCAATTAAGTCAGTAGGGTTTGCATCGGCAACAATCGGCCTCCAACCTGTGGTACCAAAGTTTTCAGCCAATGAATCATCGTCTGTTGTAAGTAGTGCAAAGGATTTGATATTCCGGCCACTATTGGTGTAATTTTTTAGCTGCAAACCAGCGAAACAACTTGGGTCACCGGTAGAGTTTAATAAGAAGTTTATGTCATTGGTTTGTTGTCTACTTAACCAACGTGTTGTGTCATTGCCGTCAATTAGGTTTGTAGCTGCCCAATTAGTATTGTTGTCTTCAAATTGAACGCCAGTGACAATTGCATCTTCAAAACCGTCAGCGTTAACGTAAGAGGATGGCAACAATACAAAAAGTGCAGAATATATAAGAGTATTAACAAGTCTACTTAAACGAGGCTGCACTAACATAACGCTACGCAACGAACCAAACTTTAATACTGGACTACCATTAATATTACTCATTCGTTTTTGCCTCAACTTCAAGCGTACGACTGACACAAAACTCGTAAGCTAAACAATTATAATCTGCAGATACTTTACTAGTATTAGAGCCTTGCATAGATTGTTTGCACACCCCTGTGCTAACGATTTCATAATAAGTCACACCTGACTCAACAAAGGCCTGGCATCGTGCTAATACATTGCAGTTTTGCAACCCATCAACATTAAAGTATAGCTGTTGCTGTGAAATACACGCCGATGGCGCTGAATCTAAGGGGAATAACTGTTGTAAAACAACTTCATTTCCAGCTTCGGCGGCCAAAAACGCGCGCGTTCCTATAATCTCATTAGTATTCTGGTCAATACTCGAAGAAATCGTTTGAGTAATACCCATACTAAGAATACCGAACACTAGTAACAAAAACACAGCAACAACCAGGCTACTTCCCTGTTGGTTTTTTTTAACATATTTAAGGCACATTAGGGACATGAACCTCTTGATTAAAGAACATGTTTTCATCACCATTTGCATTAAACTCAAAGTAGAGATTAACAACGGCATTTCTTTGTAAAGCGCCAGCGTCATATCTGAATGGTGCTTCCGCCGGTAATGTATTTGTTAAACCTTCTGCCATCAAAACGCCGCGTCTAAAAACGGCAAAAGTAGACAGCTGAGTGGTAGAGATTGAAGAGACATAACGATAAATACCTCCTTGGAATAAACAATAGGAAACCGACTCTTTAGCCGTATAATATCGTTTGTTAGGTGACGGCGAACTCATGGGTGTAGAGTTAGTAAAAGTTAAACGATAATTAGGAGCTATTGGATTCGGCGCTACACCAGAAATAACTGAATAGTGACTGCCAGTACTATAAACATCAAAGGCTTTAGACGCATAAACATAAAACCTATCTGAGACGTCGTATGAGCCGTTCCAACTAATAATATCTATTTCATCACTTGAGTTAGGCTCAAAAGGCGGAACTACTGCATTAGCATCATCTCGGTATGCGCCAGAGGCTTTGATTGGAACAAAACCGATACAACTTTTATCATTGGAGACACGCACACTATTGGGCAATGAGTTTCTCAACTCTCTGCTTATTCGCTCTACTAAAAATCGGCTTTTACTTAGAACATGTTGTCGATCAGTTGCTTGAATATATATTTCTGTACCAAATATAATAAATTTTGAAGTAGCAGCAGCTAAAATTCCCAGAATAACAATGACGAGTACAAGTTCGACTAATGTGAAACCTTTTTCGGTTGTCCTAGAACGAATCATTAGTAATTTGTCCTATAACTTGCATAGGTAATTGCAGAACCTCTTGGCGGCAATACTGATACGGTGATTTTTTTGGCAAGTCGATTATCAATTCCTAAGTCTGCGCCTGCATAAGCCACTTTAACGTCGACGGTAAATTCTTTGTATATGTCCGCAAGGCTTTGGTTTTCTATGTTCGTAATTTGGTCACCCTTTGCTGAAAAGCAGTGAAAATCATCAACATCATCATAAAGGTCTCTACTACCTTCTTCTGTCCAGTTATTGCTAGCTGTACAATCTGGCAAAGACGCTATACATGTGTTTGCGCCGACTTCATCACAGCGTAAACCACTGCCTGCACGAGAAGAGTTTTCATCAAAACTACGGGCACTAATTTCATTCATCATCGATTTAGCCAATTCTGAAGAGCGCACTTGAAACCATGGATCGGTACTGCGTTTAGCTTGGGGAACCAACACACCAGTAAGCATTAACAATGCCGCTGATAATGCAACAATGCCAACAATCAATTCTATTAGAGTAAAGCCATCGCTTTTTTTACAGACAGGCACGAATATACCCTTCTTCTTCGATACAAATACTTACGGTTTCAATTGTAATTTTACAACCGTAATGGTTATTTGGATTTCTATTTGCATTAACACATGTTCCCACATTTGGCGTAGGTTTCCCCCAACTATCAAAGCTAAGTGAAGTAATAGGATTACCTTGAGTATTTAAGGCACTATAATTTGTTAAGTCTTCAATAATCAAAAAGTCCAAAGACTGGGCATTACTTGCATCAATTAATCCAGAAGCGCAGGAGCCATTTGAGCCAGCTGTGGTATTTTGGGCACTCAGACCTGCAGAGTTAGCTAAAAATCGAATTTGATGACATGTGGAGGAGTCGGGTTGGGTATTTTGCATCGCACGCATTTGAACCGTACGTAATAATGAAACAAACTGATCAGCTTGAGAACGAATTGTGTATTCAGACGTTCCCTGCAATTTAGGTAATACGGTAATGCCTAACACAGATATTAGGAGAATAACTAAGATGAGTTCAATAAGTGTAAAACCTCTCGACGTCACCAAACAACTCCTCAATCTAGAGATTTTGTTGGTAAGGCCATTTAGACCTTACCAACCATCATTTTTACCTAAAAATTAACACAATTCTAACAAGCGGTAATATTGACTGTTACTGTAGCAGGGGTATCTGCGTCAGCGGCTTCAGTGTATTTCACAAAACAACCCAAGTCGTCAGTTAAGGCAGCTACACCGACTTCATAATCGCCAAAAGGATACAAGTGAGCAACACCATCGACTGCGCTAATTTCCCAGTCTGTAACTACTTCGTTTGTAATATTTGGTCCTTCAGCCGCTTTAGCGCTTATATCTAAAATAGCTTGCATTGTCGCAACTGTAGCTGCTGGATAACCATATACTACGTCGATTGCTGGATTTGTTGTAGTACCTGTCTCGCCACTACCAACACCTTGTACTAACGCTTTTGAATATACAATGTTTGAGGCACTTTTAAGTGAAGCTGACAGTCCTTGAACCGTAGATGCTTTAGCATCACCTTGTAAGTCCAAAAATTTAGGAGACGCCGTCACCGCTAATATACCTAAAATTACGATTACAATTATTAGCTCTATTAATGTAAAACCTTGTTGATTACTTTTCATCTTTACAACCTTAAATTAATTTTTGAAAACTGTTATTTGACCACTATCTGCGTTATAGATAAAACCCTGGCGATCTGCTGTACTTGCTGTGTCATCTATGTAATTCGACGGTATTGGGTCACCTGACTCAATGCCTTGGGCCAAAACATACTGACAATCAAATGTACTTGAAATATTTACTACGTATCGCTCGCCCTGATAGCTAGTTGAGCTTGATAAAGTGGTAGTAGGCGATGATTGAAACATGCTTCTAAAAACAAATTCACAATCATCAACGGTCATGTCACTGGCGCTATTTTCATTACCGTTACCCGCTGGATAACCAAAGTCCGTTACATCAAGCGAAACTCCGTCATAGTTTATATCGATATTACCAGCTGGACGACCAGCCAATTCCCATTCTGCTCTGACTAAACCAACGGCACTTGCAAACCCACCAGCAACACCTTCTACAGATGCATCTCGAGCATCATCTGTAACATCTAAAAGTCTTGGAACTGCGGCTGCACCTAAGAAACCCAATATTATTACAACTATTACTAGCTCTATAAGCGTAAAACCCTGTTGTCTCTTCATTTTTATCACCTTAATAACGATTTAATTTTAGTCTATATAAAAAATGTGTATTTTAAAAACCCTATTAACGATTTATCGGCAAATAACTAGATTAATTCAGTTTCTAAACTGATTTTTCCAATAACTGCATCATATCTAAGCGTTTTGTGTTTTAAATTCTTCAGTGCCCATGAGAACCTGCAAGCATTTTCTTCTTGAGCAATTATAATATCTGTTGTTTCTGACCTATCTTCTTCCGATTCCGCAAAAAATGTCCATAACGTTGCACAATCCAATTCGGATGAAACTATTTCGTTTGCAAGATCAACCTCAACATTTAGGGGCCAACCTTTTTTACTCATACTAACAACGATCTTCTTTGTTGTTGTGCTTGTTTCATAATAGTCTAATTTTATAACTTTTGTTTTTCCTAACATGTTCCACTGTTGGTGAATATGCCCTACCGACTTTACAAATCTATCTGACATTAATGAAGCCCTATATTCTTCAACTTCGTCATAAATATTATTAAGATAATGGTTTGCTACAAAAAACAAACAAATAATGACGATGAGTCCCATTAGAAACCTGAAAAACCATTGCTCTGTTAACGATTGTTCTTTTTTCTCGCGTACCTGAAAAGAACTCATGATTAACCTTTAAACGCTGACATCATGTCCCACATTGGAGTAAATATACCTAACGCCAATACACCAACCATTATAGCTACAAATCCAATAAGTATAGGTTCGATTTTTGCAGTTAATCCTTTTAAATCAAAGTCAACTTCGCGTTCATAATAGTCAGCGGCTTCCTTTAATAACTCATCCACACGACCTGTTTCTTCACCAACCGCTACCATCTGTAATACCAATGAAGAAAATAACTTACTTGTAACGGATACACGCAATAATGAATCACCTTTTTCAATATTGCGTCGCATTTCTTTAATTTGCTTTTCCATGAACTTATTGTCCACTGCTTCAGCAACCAAAGATAAGCCGGTTGTCATAGGTACACCAGATTCTAATATCATTGAAAAGCTTCGCGCATAACGGCCTAATAAACTTCGTTCAATAATAGAACCTACAAATGGAATCTTAAGTTTTAACTTATCCCACTGAAGCTCACCTTCTTCTGTTTTACGCCAATGGCTGAACGCGAGCACAGAGCCTATAATTCCAATGAACATCCAATGCCAAGAGTTTACAAAGAAGTCTGAGGTGCCAATTAATATTTTTGTAGCTAATGGTAAATCTGCGCCCAGTTTTGCAAACATATTAGCGAATGTTGGAATTACCAATAAATTTAGTACAAACATGGCAATGACAATAACGGTTAATACTGTTGTCGGATATCGCATCGCGGATTTAATGCGTTTTCTTGTTTCTTCATCACGCTCAAAGTATTCAGCGAGCTGCAAAAAGGCGTCTTCTAAACGACCGGTGTTTTCACCCACGTGAACGATACTGATCGCTAATCTCGGGAAAACTTTATCATGGCTAGACATTGCAGCTGACAATGAACGACCACGTTCAAGCTGTTGAGCAACATCATTTAATGTTCGTTTTAATGCATTACTTGTCGCGCTATCGGCTAAACCTAATATTGCGCGGATCATTGGGATCCCCGCTTTGGTCAAAGAATACATTTGGCGTGAAAATACAACTAGGTGTTGTGTTGTGACCTTATCAAACAGGTTTTCAAATATGCCGCTTTTATCTTCTTTTTCTTCCGTTAACGTAATGCTAATTGGATATTCTTGTCGACCAAGCAACACTTCAGCTGCTGCATTTTCATTTGGGGCCTCAACCTGCCCTTTAATGCTGTTGCCTTTGTTGTCTTTAGCTTGATATAAAAAAAATGGCATATTTTATTCTAGCCTTAGTACGTAGCGGTATCAGAAACGACTTCAGAAATTCTCAATACTTCTTTAATACTTGTTATACCTTCTTGAGAATAAACTAATGCTGCTTGACCTAATGATTGATAACCCGGCATTGCCTTTGCGGCAGCAGAAAAACCTTCTGTATCGCCATTTCTTAACGTAGTAATTAGACTGTCATCGGTCATTTCCAATAACTCATAAATACCCACTCGACCTTTATAACCAGTGTTATTACAGTTTTGACAGCCGGTGCCATGAGAGAATGTAGAACTGCTTACATCTTTTCGAGCGATATTCGATAACCAAGTCATTTCTTGCGGAGTTGGCTTATATTCCGTTTTGCAATTATCACAAATACGTCTTACTAATCGCTGAGCCAATACAGCTCGAAGTGAACTTGCGACCAAATAAGGTGCTGCGCCCATATCGATAAGTCTTAAGGCTGTTGAAATTGCGTCGTTGGTATGCAGTGTAGACAGTACCATATGACCGGTTAATGCAGCTCTAAGTCCGATTTCTGCCGTTTCTTGGTCTCGAATCTCACCAACCATGATGACGTCGGGATCTTGACGTAGCGCGGTTCTTAGCACTTTAGAAAATGATAATCCAATTTTGGTATTAATTTGAACCTGGTTGATACGAGGTAATTGATACTCAACAGGATCTTCAACAGTGATTATTTTGCTTTCTGCATTATTTAGCTCACTTAGACAACCATATAACGTGGTTGTTTTACCAGAACCGGTAGGTCCTGTTACCAAGAACATACCATTTGGGCTTTTCACTAACTTTCGTACTTTCATTAGTATATGTGCTGGCATACCAGTAGCTTCGAGACTTAATAAACCTGCTGATTGGTCTAATAAACGCATTACGACTGATTCGCCGTGTTGAATAGGCATAGTTGATATACGAACATCAATTTCATGGCCCTTCACTTTTATATGGAAACGGCCATCTTGAGGCATACGTTTTTCTGAAATGTCGAGACCGGCAACAAGCTTAAGTCTTAATACCAACGCAGGCGCAATATTAACCTCATTTAATACACTTTCTTGTAGAATACCGTCAACACGGGTTCTGATTCTTAAACTGTTTTTATCTGGTTCAATATGAATATCCGAAGCTCGGACCTGAACGGCATCTTCAAATAAAGAACTTAATAAGCGAGCAACAACCGTATCACCTTCGTCATCACCTTCCATTGTCGCAAAGTCAAAGTCTGCACTTTCTTCATACTCGGCTTGTAATTGGTGAGCAAAGGCTTCAATTTCTTTTGTACGACGATATAACGCATCAAAAGCCGTTAATAGCTGGCTCTCACGTACAGCAACTATTTCTATGCTCTTAGCACCAAATAGGTTTGATAATTGTTCAATGGCAGATAAATCTGCCGGATCAGACATACCGAGCGTGACACTATCATTATCACTTTCTAGAACGAGTGCTCTTAAACGACGTGCGTGAACTTCTGATAATTCACTAGCTAATTTCGGATCTATTTGTACATTGGCAATGTTGATAAAACGCAGATTCAATTGTTGAGCAAGAAAACGAAGCAGTTGTTCTTCAGAAATAATTCCAGATTCAATTAATACAGAGCCCAGCTTACGACCTGATTCTTTCTGAGCTGAAAGCGCAGACATTAACTCATCATTTGTGATGATTTCTTCATCTACTAACAGGTCACCAAGTCGCTTTTTAAGTTTTGGAGCTGCCATGTCTACCCTTCTAATACGTTGATACGTTGATTCGAAAATTCAATTGATTGCGAAGAGACGCCACCAATATTAATCACTTTTTTATAACTTTCTAAAGCCATTTCAAACTTGTTCTGGCTATCTTGTGCAATGGCCATTCCTAACCACCAGTTTCCTACATAAGGCTCTATGAGAGTTAAGTTTCTATAGGCTTCTTCTGCTTGCGGATAAAGCTTTAATTCTCTGGCCAAATTCCCTTTTAGGGTATAAAACTCTTTTGAGGCATTTGATAAATTAACATCTAAATAGCTGAACGCACCAACTAAGTTATTTTCTTTAAAAAACATCTTTGCTGCGGTTATACGCCAAGTTTCTACTAAAGGATATCGTTGTAAACCATCATTAAGTATAGCAATGGATCGATTCATTTCCCCTCGACCATACCAAGCACCTGCTAATAGGTTTCTAGCTTCTATATTGTCATCGGTAATGGTTAATAGTTTTGTTAATTGTTCAATGGCTTCTGTTATATACCCACGATCGTACGCAGACTTCGCTTTGTTAAGTAACTTCTCTACACGTTCTTCTGGCGTAAGTGTATTAGAGGTTTTTTCAATAACAAAAGATTGGGCTTGTGGCTCTGATGATGGTTCGGCAGGTGACGTAGAAGTAGAAATTGACGATGAAAGTTCTGGTGAAACTGATGGGCTCACTGTGTTTATCTCAGTATCTGAGCTTTTGCGAGATGCTTGTATTTTAGCAGCCTCGATGGCAGTAACTTCATTTTCACCAACCTGATTTGATTCTGCATTCTTTTCAGGTGAACTGCCAGCAGCTGTTGAATTAACAGCGCTATCTGTTGAGTTGCTTTCGCTACCTGTTGAGCTGCCAGAATCCTTGTTTTCAATTGACTTTGCCGTTTGGTTAGCCAATTTCGCTTGTTGAGGTAATTGTTGGGGCAGTTGTTGAAGTTCTGCGTATTGAGGGTCACTTCTGCCAACCATTTGCCAAGCTATTAACGCTAACAAGGTAATAATCACTACTAATAATAGAATAAGTGTTATTGAGTTTTTAGGCTGTGTTTTTTTCTGTAAATTTAATGTCGAAGATTTAGCACTCGCCGCATTCGCTGCTTTTTCAGCATCCGAACGATTATCTAAATCCTTAAGCATTTTGTTAATTACACTCACTTACGCCATTCCTCAAACGAAAAAACACCCAGTAACAAAGCAAATGAAATTATTGCGATGGTGAATAAGATTACGCCATGTTTATGAATTGAAAATGAAAATAAATCTGATCTAATTGAATCTGTATCACAGGCTGCTAACTTAATATGTTTTTTTGTCGCTACTTGACCACCTTCGCCATAAACCAACATTAACGCCTTGTGACACATAATATTGACCAAGCGCGGAATGCCTTTACTGTATTTATGCAGCGCATTCATTGCTGATTGGTCAAAAATAGCTTGGTCTTTAAAACCTGCGATAGAAAGCCTATGTTGCACGTACTGAGTAACTTCAAGCTTTGTTAACCCTCGCAACGTATACGAGAATGTAATTCTTTGTCTCAGCTGACGTAGTCTATGCGACGCTAACATTTCATCTAACTCTGGCTGCCCAAACAACACTACTTGTATTAACTTTCTTGATTCTGTTTCAAGATTGGTAAACAAACGTAATGCCTCGAAGGTTTCCCAAGGAATAGTCTGAGACTCATCAATTATAAGAACAACACCTTTGCCCTTTTGATTATGCTCGAGTAACTTCATTTGAATTTTTTGGGTCAACTGCTGTTGATTTATTTTATTAAGACTTTTAATGCCCAATTCATTCGCAAGCGCATAACGCATCTCATCCGGAGATAGTGAAGGGTTAGGGATATAGGCGACTTCAAAAGCATCCGGTATTTCATTCAGTAGCTTGCGACACAATAACGTTTTACCCGTACCAACTTCTCCGGTCACTTTTATAAAACCTTCACCGGTTTTTAAAGCCGTCATTAAAACGGCCATTGCTTCCGAATGGCTCGGCAAGGACAAATAAAAGTTAGTATTTGGTGTCAGCGAAAAAGGTAACTCGCTAAAGCCAAAATGGTACAGGTACATGGTTACTTATCACCGTACCAGCTTTTTAATATATCAGCGCTGCGTTTCATTTGATCTTGCCAAGTACCCGTTCCTACTACCGTAGGCCTGATAAGAATGACGAGTTCTTTTTTCTTTTCAATATCTTGCTTAGATTTAAACAAATTACCAATAATTGGAATGGCACCTAAAAACGGAACTCTAGACTCGCCATTTGACGTCATCGTTTGCATCAAGCCACCAATCACCACTATTTCGCCACTTTTAGCACGAATTACAGTGTCCGATTCACGAATGTTGCTTTGCGCAAGAGGCAATACATATTGTTCTTCGTTTAATGTGACTACTTTTTGCTGTTCATCAATTTCGGTAACCGAAGGATGTACATGAAGGATGACGTCACCTTGTTCACTAATCTGTGGTGTAACGTCTAATGCAATACCTGAAAAGAAAGGTTCTAAATTTATTTCCGGCGTAGATGTTGTTGCTGTACCGGTTACCGTTGTATTAGAAACGTCTGTTACGAAGTACTCATCTTTGCCCGCTTTTAAAACCGCTTTTTGATTGTTTGTCGCTGTTACACGTGGCGAGGAAAGTACCTGAACGTTACCTTGAGTTTTTAACAGATTAACAACACCCGAAAAGTCTGTATTAGAAAAACTCAGGCTTGTTAAACCTCCAAGCGCTGCACTAATTTCATTTCCAAATGAGCCATTTGTAGAATTAAAGGTAAAGTTAGTACCGCCGCTGTTAGACATTACATTCTGCCAGTTGATACCTTGCTGGTAATCATCATCAAGGGCGACTTCTACAATCTTCGCTTCTAAAATGACTTGGCGAGTTAGGCTTTGCTCTGAACGTTTTACAAAGTCTTTTACCGCTTGAATGTCTGACGCCAAACCACGAACAGTAATAAGCCCTGACTGCGGGCTAACCACAACATTAGCTATTGCAGCATCTGTGGAACGCATAATCATCTTTAGTGTTTCTTCTAACTCTTTCCAAAAGTCAGTTTCAGAACTGGTTTGAATATTTGAACCGTTCCCCTGTCCCATTGAATTAGATTGACCCATTTGACCATTTTGCTGATTGCCAGAATTACCACCCTGTTGATTTCCACCGCCTTGACCATTCTGCCCGCCACCACCTTGACCATTTTGTTGAACAATACCACCCGAATTAATATTGGTAGACGTCATGCCAAAGCGTTTTAACATTAAGTAATTTAATGCAATGGTTTCCGTTTTAATGGTCGCTGGAAATACTTGTATTACTTTACCTCTAAACTGAACATCTAGCGGGTACATACTCGTAAGTACCTGCACTACTTCTTGAATTGTTACATCTTTCAAATCTAAGCTAACGTTAGATTGCACACCTGGATGGAATGCAACGCTAAACGGTGAATCTGCAACTAAACCTTGTAAAAAAGGTTTGATAGGTACGCCATTGGCGGAAATATTAAATCGGTCTTCCATTGCGCCCACGTCTATCGGAGCTGCCGTTGGCATCATCAAGTCAGCACTAACTGAATCAGGAACCAAAAATGGTTTCGGGCCTGGTTTGTTATTTACCGGTTCATTAAATACTTGGTGCACTTCTTTAGACTTTTCAGGGTCACTAGTCAAACTACAACCTGCTAAGAGTGAAGTCGCCACAAAGGAAATGAGTAATGGTTTGATTTGGTTCAATTTACTTTTCATATACATACAGTCTTTTTTGAGAGCCCGATTTGAGTAGAACCACATTATTATTATTAATTTGGCCAATTTTAAATCCTTGAACAACATCGCCTACTTTGTGGAGTTGTCCAGATATGATCGCCATTTTAGCGTCTTTTTTATTTACGATGCCCTGCAAAAGCAACGATTCCTGTTGGATATTCGCAGAAACATTGGAAGCCAAATTAGCGTTCATCACAAATTTTGGCATTGTAGGATCATGAATTTTGTCTGCAACAACACTTGTTGTCATAATACAAAGTAGCACTGCTACAGCGATCACAAACTTTTTATAGTCTAATAACATTTTCACTATCACTTATAGTCACCAACGATAATGTTAATTGAGCTTTTGGATGTTTTTTCACAACATATTTTAAGTCAATAACAGCAAAATGCTTATTTTTTGCGATGATGGTTTTTACAAAGTTCATTAATGGAAAGTACTCTCCATCAACGGTTAATTCGAATTCATGGCTAAACAACTTAGGTAACTCAATACCTTTATCTGCACTGATCCCTGTTGCTTTAACTAATGTCGGTGGTTTAATCGCTAAGCCTGTTACACGCAGTTGCCTTTCTGTTTTTAATAGCGACGTTAATTCCGTTGCCATATGTTCAGGTGCAACATATTCAGTCATCACTATGGACAAACGAGATTCAATTTCACTTAACTGTGTTTTAAGCGCTGCTATTTCAATTTTTATCGGTTCGTTCGGATCTTTTTGAAGCGCCGTTCTTATTTCATCAATTTGTGTTCGAACACCCGCTAATTGTTTAGTTACACTCGTATTTATTTTATTGGCATCTTGTAAGTTTTTAATCGCTGGCTTTATGGCCACAAAAAACACGCCGTAGGTAAGCAAAAATATTACTGTAAATGCAATGATGATCTTTTCACGTTGAGTCAACGCGATATATTTTTCGCTGAGCTGCTGCCATTGATTCATCGACTAGCTCCTTCACTTTCTGTGTTCAGATCTGTCGAGGTTTTAAATTCAACAACGTCTTCATTGATGGCTTTAATATCTAAGATACCAAACTCACGGCCTTTAAAGCTTTCCGTTTGTTGTAAATACGTCATCCATTGAGTTACGGCATTGGATTGGAGAGCATAACCTTGAAAAACCACACTTTTATTGTTAAATGAAAACTCTTTTAACCATAAATCATGATCATGATGTTCAGTCAATTCTTGCATGACTTTTGAATAATCTATAGCGTCTTTAGATGACTGAGCCGTAACAAGCTGCAATAACATGCTCTTCGCTCGCACTTGTCTTTCTAAGAAAGTTTGCTGCTTTTTAAATGTTGCACCGTCATTATGTTTTATTAATGCTTGTTGGTAATTTGTTAATTCGACTTGAGCTAAGTCTAGTTCAAGTTTTAGGGCTTCATTGTGCTTTATTACTTTATCGCTTTTAAAGTAGATGGTGGAGAACCAAATAACCATACCTAATAATGCAATTGAACCAACCGCAGCGATATTAGTTAGCGTTAAATAATAAACTTTTGGTTTTAACGCGTCGGTATAAAAATTAATATTAGTTTTCATTGTTAACACCCGCTACTTGATCGCTAGTAGTGTCAACAGGAGTTTCTGGTTGAGATGGCGTCATGTAAAGCGCCGCCCCTACTGCAGAGATAAACTTAGGGTCTAACTCTTGATCAGACTCTAAATTATCAAGAGGTATCAGTTTAGTTTTAACTGGTAGCACTTTGTTTAAAGCGGTTATCATTAATTCAGCGTTATTACCTTCCATAGCGAGAAGAGCGTTTTTAATGGGCGGTTGTTTTAACTGACTTTCGTAGTAATCTATTGACCTCTGAATTTCAATGGCAATTGTATCACTACCTCCCATTTCCAACTGTTCTGGCGTCATGTCTACGATAGGCGCAGTGTTTCTAATTTTTCTAGCGAAACAGATTTCTTGATTTTTTACTATCAGTAAGGTGCCATCCATTTTTTTATGTTGAATAAATATCAACTGGGATGCATTTCCTGTCTGCTGTAATTTTGCTAAGGCAAACTGCTCCGTTGTAATTGCGGAAATTGCTGCTTTTTCATCATGAAACGGTTGAGTGATTTTTTCTAAGTAAGACTTCGCGACGGCTAAAACTTGTGCTTTAGGTTGTTGGCCTGTTGGTTGTAGTGGCATCTCAATATAATCACAAATCATGTCCATTGGTGCGATATTGATAAGATCTTTAACTTTCCAGGGTAACGTTGTCTGAATGTCATTTTCTGGTAGTTCTGAGCGTTCTATCTGCGTACTTTCTACTTTATTAGCTGGCAATACGATCGTTGTTTTCGCACTCGTAAGTGAATAGTCATTAATTAACTTTACCAATGCACTTATGGTTTGGTCTTCATTTGAAATAGGTATTTCCACAAATGCTACACATTTATATTTTTCACCGTTCGGTTCAGCTTTAACTAATTGTACTTTATCGGAAAGAATAGCAATCCCCGCGATAAAGCGCTTATTATTTGATTGAAAAATATTTAAAATGGAATCCGGCAAAGATAATTTCATTGTTATTTTTATTACTCCGTCATGATCAACTAATGTATCCTGATACGCCACTATAATTCAACTGCAAAACCTTATGAATATTGAATTTTTTATAAAAAACACTACTTCAAAAATAGAATTAGTTGAATACCAAGTCAACTTATCACTAAAAGTAAAATTTTGGGTAAAAAGAGACGACCTGTTAGATTCTAGTATCTCTGGCAATAAATGGCGTAAGTTAAAACATAACTTTATTCACGCAGCACAGCAAGAATACTCAGGAGTTGCCTCATTTGGTGGAGCCTTTTCGAACCATATTGCTGCGCTAGCTCAAGCCGGTGCAAAAGCATCAATACCTACCATTGGTTTTATTCGAACGCACGAAATTGATAACAACAACCCAACATTGTCATTGGCGAAAAAGCTAGGTATGACATTAATAGCCATTTCTCGTAATGACTATAAAAATAGGCATTGCCCAAAATTCGTCGCGACTTTACAGGAAAAATATCCTAATTTTTATTTTGTGCCTGAAGGAGGTTCTAATGACCTTAGCTCAATTGGGTTAGACGAGTTGGCGACAGAATGTAATGAACAAATTGATTTTGATACCATTGTTTGCCCTTTAGGTTCAGGTGGAACAATTAAGGGTTTAAGCGCTGCGTTGCCAAATAAAAAGTGTTTAGGAATTGCGGTTGTGAATGATAAACCCCTAATTAATGAACTTATCACTAACCCTGAAATTAAAAACGTTTCGGTATATACAGGGTCAATGTTTGGCGGTTACGGAAAAACATCAAAAGAACTGATCCATTTTTGTTTAGATTTTTACAATCAAACGGGCATTGCTATTGAACCGACTTATTCAGGTAAGATGTTTTATGCGCTATGTCATCAACAAAAGGAATTAGGTATTGCCGATTACGAAAAAATATTAGCAATTCATACCGGCGGTTTACAAGGCCTGCAAGGCTTGCTCTATAGAGATATTATTCAGTATAACGAATGGTCGACCATATTAGACAGTTTTAGTCAGGTCTAGGGTTCGGTCCTTAAGTTCTTTCAAAAGCATCTACAGACAGTTTTTTAAGCTTTCTAATTTGTGACTCAGAACTAATTCCAGTGGCAATAACTGATTGAGATTGTACAGAGGCAACTCCAACTAAACTGCGTACAAATATTTCATTTTCATTTTTAGACTGAATCAAAGCAGATATACTTTTGTGTAACTTTAAGCTGTCTACGGCAACCACATTTAAATAGCCTAAATCACAAACATATAAACCAACGTGGCCTACCATTACTTTACCGCCGTATCGTCGGACTATTTTAAGTAATTGACGAATTTTTATAACGTTTTGATTCAATTCAAATTCTGCTACCTCAAAAATAATTCGAGGAATATATTGTTTATTCGCTTTTAGAAATTTAACTAACCACAAATCAAAATTTCGATTAAGCCAACTATCCATATGGATGCGAATTGAGATGTCATAAGTTGACTGAGCTTTTAACTCTTCTATAACTAACTCTAAGGCTTTTTTATCTATTTCTGGAATTAAACCGTTTTTACGAGCCATAGGCATGAACACTTTAGAGCGTATGCTTTTGTGTTCATTTTCTCTTAGGTGAACACTCGTACTAAAATGTTTAATTTTGTTGTTGAAGTCTGTTACGGCCCGTGTATTTAGAAAAAACTTGTTTTTTGCCAATGCATTCCCTAGCACAATTCGCCAACGAACAGAGCCTATAATTTGATGTTCTGGTAAATTACCGTGTTCATACATAAACCAACTCGCTGGCCCTTGTAATTGAGCCGCACGTAATGCTAAATCAGCCTCTCCCAATATATGGAAAGGTGTTTCTGTATAGTTAAAAGATTTAGCGCCAATGTAACAAGACTTTCCCTGATCCATACCAAATGGAAGCGCATAACGCTGACTTTTATCGATGATGCTTGTGGCTATATTTTCTATTTCATCATTATTTGAAAAGGGCAATAACAAGGCAAATTCGCTGTAACTGATTCGTGCGACTACGGACTGTCTGGTATCGTCGACATAAGGGGTTAATAAGTTTGCATAGTTTTTCACGTAATAGCTGGTTGCTCGTTTTCCTTCTTTTTCCCGAATAGCTTCAAGCATAGGAAAGTGGATTAATAATACTGCGCCAAAAACGTCACTGTTTTGTTGTAACAAGGCTTCAAGTCTATTGTCAAAATACAACCGATTACCAAAACCCGTGAGATTATCTAGAAAAGCTTGGCTTCTAATTAGGTGATCAATTTTTTGGCCGCCTTTCTGAGCTTGCATTCGCTGATTGTTAATATGACGAATCGTATTTACCAAATAATAATCACGTGTTGTTATAAAAAACTTAAACTTTTCATCTTTAGCAAATCGACTTGCCCAAGTCTCAAGTTGTATAAGTATTTTCCAATGTGGGTAAACACCTTTATGGGTTAAACCAATACAACTCAAACAAATAAGCGCCAGCATTATATTGGTAAAAAATAGTAAAGAGAGAAATTGGTCCCAAAACGTTTCATAAAAAATAACCAAACGTTTATCTTTAATTTGATAAACCGACTCTGAGG
>CAWUUQ010000235.1:0-5397 GCA_963925625.1 uncultured Psychrosphaera sp. | reverse complement strand
CTGGCATGAGAGTAATGTAATTCATTTATTTGATTAATAGCCAATTGCCATGCAATTGGCTTTTTTGTATCTGTAACATTCACCTTTATTCTCATTTAAGCTATTAATTAATACAAATAAATACATTTGGGTTAGCCAAAGCCTTTAATTTTATACATAATGATTTTATAACCTCGGTCTTCATATCGATTATAAAAATAATAAAAAGTAGATCTCAGCATAAGGAATTATTAATGGACACTTCATCTTTCAGTCCTATTCACTGGTTAAGTCATTGGTCAGAACAAACACCTGAAAAAATATTTTTGCAACAACCTAAAAACAGAGTTATCGAGACTTACACTTGGTCTAAAATCAAACAACAAGTTGAAGGGTTAGCAGCCGGTTTGCATCACCTTGGTTTACAAAAAGGTGATAAAGTAGCGATTTTGGCAAAAAATTGCGCGGAATGGTTTATCAGCGACTTAGCAATCATGCGTGCCGGTATGGTCAGTGTCCCAATTTATCCATCGGCAAATGCAGAGACGATTAGTTACGTATTAGAACACTCAGAAACAAAAGCCATTTTTGTGGGAAAACTTGATAAACAAGAGTTGGCTGACGAAGGTGTAGCAGGCAACATTATTCGTCTTGGAATGGGTTACAAAACGATTCCGTGCCAATATGACTGGGAACAAATTCAAGTCATTGGCGCACCTATAGCAGAACAAATGCCTGTGATGGATGACTTAATGTCTATCATCTATACATCAGGTAGCACCGGCAAGCCTAAAGGCGCAATGATTAGTTACCGCGCCTATAACTGGGCAAGTGATAAAATTGTCAATGTATTAGGCTTTGATCAACAAACGCGCTTTTTATCGTATTTACCACTCGCTCATATCACT
The DNA here is from genome assembly GCA_963925625.1 of uncultured Psychrosphaera sp. Taxonomy (GTDB): domain Bacteria; phylum Pseudomonadota; class Gammaproteobacteria; order Enterobacterales; family Alteromonadaceae; genus Psychrosphaera. The sequence continues at coordinate 4,510 of CAWUUQ010000235.1, read as the reverse complement.
GAACGTTGTTTGGTTGAGGGCGCAGCGTATCATTGTAATATGACCATTTATTTCACTGAGTCTTTAGAGCACTTTATAGAAGATTTAAATTACGCAAAACCCACGGTATTTTTCTCTGTTCCTCGACTATGGAGCCTTTTCCAGAAAAACATCATTGACAAAATTGGCCACAAAAAATTAGAGATCCTGTTATCTATTCCTCTAATATCAACGCTTATCAAACGTAAGATACAAAAAGGATTAGGCCTTGATCATGCAAAGTTTTGTGCTTCAGGTTCAGCGCCAATTTCTCCCGCTCTTATTGAGTGGTATCAAAAAATAGGCATCGATATTTGTGAAGCATGGGGCATGACTGAAAACTGTATTTATGCCATTGGTAACTTTCCGTTTAATGAAGATATGATTGGTACGATTGGTAAAGTGCTTGAAGGCTGTGATGTTAAAATTGCTGACGATGGCGAGTTATTATTTAGAAGTAATGGTCTATTTGATGGTTATTATAAAAATGACGAAGCAACTAAAGAAGCCTTTGACGAAGAGGGTTACTTTAAAACGGGCGATCTTGCCACACGAGAAAACAATGGTGCCGTTCGCTTAATTGGTCGAGTTAAAGACAATTTTAAAACAGCAAAAGGAAAGTTTGTATCGCCTGTACCAATTGAAAAACTGCTAGCGCAAGACCCACATATTGAAATGTTATGTGTATTAGGTGCTGGTATGGCGGCACCTGTTGCCCTTGTTCAACTTTCTGAAGGCGCAATGTTGATGCCTAAAAAACAGGTTGAAAAATCGTTAAGCGAAACCTTAAAAAAGGTTAACAGTCGTTTAGAAAGCCATGAACGAATAGGCGCTATAGTTTGTGTAACGGAGCCGTGGACACCAGAAAACGATATTCTAACGCCAACGTTAAAAATTAAACGTCATGTGTTACATGAACTTTATGCAAGACGTATTGAAGAGTTAAAAGGCTCTAAAATTCTATGGGAATCAGAAATGTAAGCCTGTTTACAGATTACTTACATTAATAAAAACGGCTCACTTGAGCCGTTTTTTTATGAGTTTTTAATAAGTTGCGCTTGCAGTAATAATACTTTATCTCTCATTTCTGCCGCCTTCTCAAACTCTAGATTTTTTGCAGCTTCCATCATTTGGCTTTCAATGCCTTTGATTTCTTTCGCAATTTCAATTGGAGTTTTAGTTTGGTAAGAAGCAAGTCCTTCCGCAACAAGTATTTTCTGAGCCGCATTCATTGGTTTTTTCGACTGACCCACATCCATGATATTGCCAATCTTTTTAATAATACCTTTAGGTGTTATGCCATGTTTTACGTTGTATGCGTGTTGAATTTCACGTCGACGTGCTGTTTCGTCTATTGCTTTACGCATGGACTTTGTAATTCGGTCGCCATATAAAATAGCGCGACCTTTTACGTTTCGTGCTGCACGACCTATTGTCTGAATAAGAGAGCGTTCTGAACGTAAAAAACCTTCTTTATCAGCATCAAGAATCGCTACTAACGATACTTCAGGCATGTCTAAGCCTTCACGAAGTAAATTGATCCCGACTAGAACATCGAACAAGCCAGCTCTTAGGTCTCTAATGATTTCAATACGTTCAACCGTATCAATGTCACTATGTAAATAACGAACTTTAATATCATGATCCGACAGATAATCCGTCAAATCTTCCGCCATACGTTTTGTTAACGTAGTAACCAATATACGTTCGTTTAACGGCACTCGTTTTTGAATCTCTGACATGAGATCGTCAACTTGAGTGCCAACAGGCCGTACTTCAATAATAGGGTCTAACAATCCTGTTGGACGAATAACTTGTTCCGCTATTTCACCTTCACAACGCTCTAACTCGTAGTTACCTGGCGTTGCTGATATATATATTGTTTGTGGTGCTAACCGTTCAAACTCATCAAACTGTAATGGTCTATTGTCCATCGCCGATGGGAGTCTAAAACCATATTCAACAAGATTAGACTTACGTGAACGGTCGCCTTTATACATGGCACCAATTTGTGAAACCGTAACGTGAGATTCATCAATGATTAACAAGCCATCTGCTGGGAAATAGTCGATCAACGTTGGTGGTGGCTCGCCAGGCAATCGGTTTGAAAGATACCTTGAATAGTTTTCTATTCCTGAGCAGTAACCCAGTTCTTGCATCATTTCGATGTCAAACAAGGTTCGTTGGCTTATACGCTGCTCTTCAATTAATTTATTGTTATCTTTAAGTTGCTTTTTACGTTCACGTAATTCGTCTTTTATATGATCTACTGCGGCTAGAATCTTTTCTCTTGGAGTCACATAGTGAGTTTTGGGGAAAATTGTCGCTCGAGTAATTTTACGCTCAAGTGCGCCTGTAAGTGGATCAAATTCTGTTAGCCGCTCTATCTCTTCGTCAAACAGTTCAACACGCACAGCAAGCTTGTCGGAGTCTGCAGGGAAGATATCAATGACGTCTCCCCTAACTCGGTAACAACCGCGCTGAAATTCAACATCATTTCGATTATATTGAAGCTCAGCTAAACGTCGCAATATTTGACGTTGGTCAACCATGTCGCCTTCTCGAAGATGTAATAACATTTTCATGTAAGACTCAGGATCACCAAGACCATAAATTGCTGAAACTGAAGCTATTATAATAACGTCATTACGTTCCATAAGCGCTTTAGTTGCCGACAATCTCATCTGTTCAATGTGCTCATTAATAGACGCATCTTTTTCGATAAACGTATCCGTAGATGCAACATAAGCCTCAGGCTGATAATAATCGTAATAAGAAACAAAATATTCAACGGCGTTATTTGGAAAAAACTCTTTCATTTCTCCATAAAGTTGCGCAGCCAAGGTTTTATTATGAGCCATAATTAACGTTGGTCTAGACACCTGCTCAATCACATTGGCCATAGTAAACGTTTTACCAGTACCTGTTGCGCCAAGCAATGTTTGGTAAGCTAAACCATCGTTTAACCCTTCAACTAACTTCTTAATCGCCGTTGGTTGATCGCCATCTGGCTTAAAAGGGCTATGTAATGTAAATGGTTTGGACTGCTTTTCCACTAGTGAGCCTCTAATTGTTGATATTCACGTTTTGAATCTTCTAGGGTTTTTACAAACCAACGATAGGCAATAATAGCGGTAAATACATTACCAATTAATGCCCCAATAAATAAACCAGGAAGCCCGTAATACAAGGAGCCTACGTAGGCAAATGGCACATAAAATATGAACAAACGTATAACCGATAGAATTAATGCATATAAAGGTTTGTGTAAGGCATTAAAGGACGAGTTACTCAGAATGATAACCCCTTGGATACCGTAACCTAATGGTAAAGTCCAAATGAACAATTTGATAACCTCCATTACTGCGGGATCATCTTTACTAAATGCCCACGCAATACCGCCCGCGGCTGCACTTAAAACAACATAAACAGCCAATTGCCAAACCAATACAAATTTAATACTTTGCTTGTATGCGTCTTCTACCCTCTGCCAGTGATTAGCACCAAAGTTTTGCGATATAAATGGCGGTAAGGTCATCGACAGTGCCAATACAACCATGCTAGCAATGCTTTCAATACGAGAACCAACACCAAAACCAGCAACCGCTGCGTTACCATGAACGGCGATAATCGCTGTTAGAATTGCCATCGCAATAGGCGTTAACATATTTGCGCCGGCAGCCGGTAAACCGATTTTTAAAATTCGACGACTAATAACAAAAAGCTCTTTTATGCCTATTAAATAAGTTGCCACTAGCTGTTTACGAATTGCCACTATATAGATAATAACAATTAAGCCTATTGTCCACGACGCTACACTCGCAATGGCTGCTCCTTTTATACCCATAGCTGGGACTGGACCCCAACCAAAAATTAAAATTGGATCAAGTATTGCGTTTATTAAACCTGTACCACCCATCAACAAACTTGGTGTTTTTGCATCTCCATTCGCTCGTAATATAGAGTTGCCGATCATAGGTAACATCAAAAAGACCGAACCTATATACCAAATATCCATATAATCATGGATTAACGGCATCAAATCTTGAGACGCACCTAAACTAGAAAAAATTAAATCCGTTTTTAAATACATGAGAACGGCCAAAACCAGCACCAACAAAAAAGATAAAATTAAAGCGGCCTGACCATCTTCTTTAGCATCTTTAAATTTACCGCTCCCTTTTGCTTTTGCGATAATAGCTGATGTACCAATGCCTAGGCCAATGGCCAAACTAATGACGGTAAACGTAATAGGAAAGGTAAAACTTATTGCGGCGAGTGGTTCAGTACCTAAAAGGCCGATAAAAAAGGTGTCGACCATGTTAAAAGACATAAGCATTAACATGCCGAATAACACTTGTTTTGTCATTTTGGTGAGTGTTGGTGCAATAGGTGCAGTGAGTAAATCTTGGGAAGACGACATAGTATCCGATATTTGAGTCATAAAGGAACCATTCTAATGAATGTTTGCCTTCGGTTCACTATAGTTTTT
>CAWUUQ010000234.1:0-10088 GCA_963925625.1 uncultured Psychrosphaera sp. | reverse complement strand
GGATTGTCGACAATGTCATCAAGCATAAAACTATCATTGATATAGTCAATTAGTTCACTCAATAACACAGACGGTGCGAGGGGTTTGTTGTTTTTAATAGACTGCCCTAAAAAACTTAAATGTAGTTTTTGTCGTGCCGATAACAAAGCTTCCAAAAATAAATAACGTTCATCCAGTTTTCTTGCCCTATCCCCTTTTCTTGGTTTATTCAAACCAACGAGATCAAAACTCAAGGGTTCAACATGTCTTGGAAATTCTCCATCGTTCAAGCCTAAAACGCACACTACTTTAAATGGCACTGAACGCATTGGCATTAACGTACAAAAGTTGACACGCCCTGCTAAAAATCGTTGTGATACCCCTACTTCATTTAATGACGATTTAAAAAATTGCTGAACAATTAAACAGTTTAAGTCTGTACGAATATCACCTTGTTGGAAATAGGTAAGAAGTTGCGCATTAACATTCCGTAATTTTATAACCGAATAATCGTCTTGTTCATTCGACTCAAAAAGATTAGTGATCAAGGTATCTATGTTGTGAAACCATTCTTCGCTTGTTGATACTGTCGATAATTGCTTTTTAATGTCTTCTAGGTAACTTAAAAAAGAAACCAGTTTGGCCATTATTGCAGCGTTTAAGCCTTCAATTTTTGTATATGGAGAAGTGTTATGCCAAATAGACTCAACGCCAGAGCTGTATCCGAGCATCATTCTTTTTAAGCCGTATAGCCAAGTATTTACCGACTCGTTAGGTAACGACCATTGAGCTTTATGCTCGCCATCGATGGCCCATTTAATTTCGCACTCAACAATCCAACTTTTTAACAGCGCTAATTCACTGTGATCTAAGTTAAACGCCTGCATTATTTCAGGAACTTCTAACCAGTCTAAAACTTCACTAATTCTAAATCGTGCTTTTGGAAGTCCAATAAAATCAATAAACGTTGTTAATATAGGGTTTTCCTGAAGACTAGAACGGTCAGAAATACTATAAGGAATGGTTTGTAGCGGGTCATGTTGTGATTTTGCAAAAACAGCATCTATAAATGGCGCATAGTCATTAATATCTGGCACCATAACTAGAATATCTTTAGGTAATAGTGCAGGATCTTGCTCAAACCAACTAAGTAACTTGTCTTTAAGTACTTCTAATTCACGGTATCGACTATGACAATTATGAATTAATACGGAGTCATCAGACAAAGGCAATAAAGCCTTACCTTCATCACTATTAATTTGTTCAATGCTTAAGGGGACGTTACTACCTCGGTATTGCAAATGTAAAATGTCATGTTGAATTTTTTCCAGCACTGACTGCGGTTCAAGTTCGATAAAGTAGTCGTCAAAGTTCAAATCTAACTGGCTGATTAAATCAAGGTAGTCTCGCCCTACTTTTCCCCAACTCGCTAATAATGGATTGCCGGTAATAAAATAATCAGACTTACGTTCAATGTTTGTTTTAACCACAGATTGCATCGACTGATTAAGTCGAGCCAAGGTCTTGTCGCTTAAAATATCCCCCCAGTAAACCTGACAAGGGTTAAGCCACATAATATTAATATCAATGTGATTACTTAACGCCATGAGTACGTCTAGTTGGTGCTTGGGTAAACTAGAAATACCAAATACAAACAAACGTGTTGGTAATAACGTTGATAATTCGCCTTTTTCAGACTGCTTTATTTTCTCTAATAACGCTTGATGTAGTGACGCTCGATGAAACTCACTTTGTTTTAACGTTTTGACGTCTTCACATAACCCACGCCACAGTATTGCTTGCCAACTTTGTTGTTTAATACTGTCGTCTGAAAACGAAGGCGTTGGCGGTAAATCATTGTGACCATTTTGCCAATGCTCCAACCATTCGGGCCGATACATTAAATAGTTGTCATAAGCGTCTGCAATTTTTTCACTTAATTGAAACTGCCTTAACAATTGATAGTCTTGTTTTGCCGCGGCCTGATTTTCAGTTGGTTTAAGATAATCACTCAGTGCATTAAATTCTGGTAAATCTAGATATTGGGGTAACAGAGCATGTATTTTCCAGCGCAAGCGATCTTTATTAAATGGACTCGTATCTGGAACACCTGGAATTAGCTTTTGATATAAAGACCAAATAAAGCTGCTAGGAAGTGGAAACTTTATATTAGCTGCAATGCCAATGTCTTGTGCAATCTGTATTTTTAACCACTCCGACATACCTGGACTGTGAACTAATATTGTCTCAGGTTTAAATGGATGATGCTCATCGGTGAATTGTAACTGAGCGGATAATAAGGTCACTAATACTTCTAAACGATTGGATTGATAAACATTGATGTTATTATTTGACGAGTTATTAGTATGACTATGGTTATGATTATTAATACCAAATTCCTTTATAATTTGTAGTCCTGATATATACAAAAACTTAATCTAATTAAAACTAAAACTAATTTAAATCAGCTTTTTAATACTGATGACCTAAATATTTATCAATTAAATTGGCAATGTGACTCATGGTATCCACTTCCAGCTTTTCTTCGTCGTAGCCTATCAAAGAAAGCATTTTATTAGTTTGTTCAGCATTCAGTTTTTTACTATTTAGTGAAAACTCCATTTCTGGTAACGTCTTGTCAAATCTCGGAACCACTTGCCACTCGATTAATTCAGGGTGAATTTTGCTAAAACTTTGATTAGCCACTTCACAATAACCTTCGACCAAGTCTTGACCGTCCGGTCCTAAAGATCCAGGTTCTACTCTCACTACCACCGTTAACTTTGTATCTGTTGGCATGACAAAACGCCCTATTATTGAGTTCTAATTATTAAATAAGTCTCTCGACCTAAAGTAATTTTTTGTGCATAAAATTACAACTTATTTTAGTCTGCAAAGTTAAATATAGGCAATGATAATTACATACTCCACACACCCAAATTAACTTGGCAATCGATGCTATCCAACACCATATGAATAATAAGACCAAGCCCAATTAAACGCGTTTTTGGAATAATTGTTAAAACACCATATAGAATGATAAATGGCCACGTATGTAACGGATGAAATCCCATGCTACAACGAAGTGGATCGTAAATGGGCGTTGCCAAAAGATGATCAATATCTATCACCATTGTTAACACCATCACTAATAATGCCTTGTGCCAAATTGCACGATAAAAACCAACGGCAATTACAAATGGTACAAATAAATGTAGAAATAGATGAAAAATAGGGAACTCCAGTTAAACACGATGAATGGCGGCTATAATATTACATCCTTTGCCTTACAACAAAAAATTGATATCGCTGCGCCCGTCAGGCATGATCTCAACCAATTCCCCTTCTTTATTAAATGTTATACATCACAGGTAAAAATAATCATGAAAGTCATCTCCTTCAATATCAACGGCATTAGAGCCAGACTTCCGCAATTAGAAGCCTTAATTACAAAACATAATCCTGACGTTATCGGACTTCAGGAAACCAAAGCACACGACGATGTTTTTCCTGAAGATGCAGTAAACGCGATGGGTTACAAAGTCTTTTTTCATGGACAAAAAGCTCATTATGGTGTTGCTATGTTAGTTAGAAATGACATTGCGACTGACATCACCAACGTTCAGAAAGGTTTTCCTACTGATAATGAAGAACATCAAAAACGAATGGTCATGGTAACGTTTAATTACAAAGGCCAATCGGTGTCTGTTTTAAACGGTTATTTTCCGCAAGGGGAAAACATCGACCATGCAGTGAAGTTTCCATACAAACGCGCGTTTTATGCAGATTTAATGAATTATTTAACCGAACACAAGTCGCCTGAAGACAATGTGATCGTCATGGGCGACATTAACATTTCACCTACCGATTTAGACATTGGCATTGGTGAGCCTAACCGTAAACGATGGCTAAAAACCGGTAAATGTTCATTTCAACCTGAAGAACGTCAATGGTTAAAAACACTAATGGACTGGGGATTCACCGATACATTCAGAACGTTACATCCTACCACTGGTGAAAAGTACTCATGGTTTGATTACCGCTCTCGTGGGTTTGATGACAACCGTGGATTACGAATTGATGTTGTCTTGGCTACACCAAGCCTTAATAAAATGGTTGTTGAAGCTGATATTGATTATGAATTACGAGGCTTTGAAAAGCCGTCTGATCATGCGCCAATTTGGACTACGTTTGATATTAAATAATTTTCAATAGGGTAAATTTAAACAACTACTTCTGCTTTTCACCAAACAGCTGATTTAACAACGTGGCTAAGTCCATAAATGTGAGTCGGCTGTTCATTACTTTATTAGTAGGATGTGTTGCTTCCTGTTCTTGAATTTTTGATTCAAGCTCCCGATACCATCGTTGTAACGCAATGGGTAAGCGTCGTTGTGATTGTTGGCCAAGTTGAAAATAACCATGAGCCGGCATTGACAATATCAACAAAGACATAGCCACCGCAGTATGAATCGCCTCTAAACCTAAATAGTGCAATTGTAGCCACATTGTTAACAACGCAATGGCAGGTGCAACCGTTAGTGCGGTGTCAGCAAGTCGAATAGCCTTTGTCTGATCAAACATCATCAAATAAGGCTCGTTCTTAGGCCATATTTGACTAAACTTGTAACCATCATAAAAAGTCTTGATAAAAATAGTCATGCCCCCATTTCCAATTAAACGTTATAATATTAAAGATAACTCAAACCTCGAATTTTGAAAACGTTTCTCAACAAAAAATGCGTTTGTGCGTAAGGATATTATGAATTCTGACTTGTCGGTTGCTAGGTCTCATGTATTAGTTTTAAATTGTGGCAGTTCATCATTTAAATTTTCTCTTATTGATAGTGAGTCAGGCCAACAACTATTGCATGGTCTTGCCGAGAAACTCGGTCACTCTGATGCAGAGATCACCATTAAACAAGCGAATGATAAAAGTGTGTTAGCGCTTGGCAACAATAATCTTCATCTTGATGCTATTAATGTATTGGTATCAACATTAAAAGACTTGGATTTAGACCAGTCAATTCACGCTGTAGGTCATCGAGTTGTGCATGGTGGTGAGTCTTTTACAGTATCCGTTGTTATTGATGATGATGTCGTGGCTGGCATTCAATCCGTTTCTTCCCTTGCACCACTTCATAACCCAGCCAATTTAATCGGCATTAACGCTGCCCAACAAGCCTTTCCTTCTATTCCACAGGTTGCTGTTTTTGATACCGCTTTTCATCAGTCAATGCCGCCCAAGGCTTATATGTATGCTATTGATAAGTCGCTGTATAAAAATAGCGGCATTCGTCGTTATGGCTTTCATGGCACAAGCCATTATTTTGTTTCTCAAAAAGCCGCTGAATGGCTAGAGAAATCGCCAGATAAAACATCTGTTATTACCGTGCATTTAGGAAATGGCTGTTCTATTTGTGCCATTAGCGACGGCCAAAGTGTCGATACTTCATTAGGTATGACACCTCTTGAAGGTCTTATGATGGGAACCCGAAGTGGTGATCTAGACCCTGGCATCATCATTCATTTAATGAAACATTATGACTACACCGCAGATCAAATAGATGACCTTCTTAACAAAAAAAGTGGCTTATTAGGTCTCAGTCAAATCTCAAATGACTGCAGAACACTTGAACAAACTTTAAATGACGCCGACAACGAAAAACGTCATGCCGCAGAACTTGCGTTAGAAGTATTTAGTTACCGTGTTGCCAAGTACATTGCGGGCTATACCTGTGCTCTGAGCCATTTGGACGCCGTTGTCTTTACCGGCGGAATTGGAGAAAACTCAAGTTATATTCGGTCACGCGTTATCAAACATTTGGCATTATTAGGTTTAACAATTGATGATAGTAAAAACCAACAAGCTCGATTTGGGCAAAGCGGTGCTATAAACGATTCAACCTCTCGAACTCCGGTATTAGTGATACCTACCGATGAAGAATGGGTCATTGCACAAGACGCGTCTCAATTAACAAGGAATCTAAAATAATGGCTCATAGAATAATGTTGGTCCCTGTTGGTTCGGGTGTTGGTTTAACATCGGTGACATTGGGTTTGTTTCGAGCACTTGAACATAAAGCCGTAAAGGTGAATTTTTTCAAACCTATATCGCAGCCATTAAGTGGTGAAAATGGTCCTGAAAAAACCACTCAAATACTTAAAAACCTTTCTCACATCAACCCACCAGAGCCCTTTTCGTTGCAATATGCAGAAAACCTTATTGGTGATGACAATGTCGACGTTTTATTAGAAGAAATTGTTGAGCGTTTTGAGTCTAATATTAAAGACGACGAAGCCGTGATTATAGAAGGTCTTGTACCGACAAAAGATCAAGCCTATGTAAACAAATTAAATCGACAAATAGCTTCCGCCCTTGGCGCCGATGTCGTTTTTGTAATTGCTCCAGGCAGTTTGTCAGTAACTGCCATTGAAGATCAGCTAGAAATTGTTGCTAATAACTACGGTGGATTCAAAAACGAACACGTTATCGGTGCAATCCTCAATAAGATAAATGCACCTCGAGATTTAAAGGGGAATCTAGCTAATGACTTTTCAGAAGTGTTGGCGAATGACGAACCGGCCGACTCTACGCAAAAATACAAATCCCTCTCATTATTTAACCAGCAATTTCAACTTTTAGGTTCTGTGCCTTGGAACGCCGATTTAATCGCGCCAAGAGTAAAAGACTTAGCAGAGTACCTTGAAGCAGACATCATAAACGAAGGAGATCTCGAGTTTCGTCGACTTCGTTCTATCACTGTTTGCGCACGAACGGTTGGAAACATACTCGGTAGAGTTAGGCCTGGTGTTTTACTGGTGACACCCGGAGATCGCTCCGACGTATTAGTGGCGGCAGCTCTTTCAGCAATGAATGGTACAAAGCTAGGTGCTATTTTGTTAACCGGTGGATTTCAACCAGAGCCTTCTATTCTAGAACTGTGTAAACAAGCCTTTGAAACCGGACTTCCTGTGTTATCAACAAAAAGCGACACGTGGGATACTGCGTTATTGTTACAGAATTTCAACATGGAAGTGCCCATTGATGACGAGCAAAGAATTGAACGTGTTAAAGATCACACTGCCAGCCATATTTCAGAAACGTGGATAAAAAGCTTAACGGAAAATGTAGCAAAAGTTCGCAAATTATCACCGGCTGCATTTCGATATATCCTTACCGACAAAGCAAGAAAGGCAAATAAAACCATTGTTTTACCAGAGGGAAATGAGCCTAGAACTATTAAAGCGGCGGCTATTTGTGGTAAACGAGGCATTGCTAAATGTGTGTTGTTAGGTGATCCAGAAGAAATTAAGCTGGTGGCAGAACAACAAGGCGTCACTCTTAACGATAATGTAACCATAAAAAACCCATCTAAGATACGACATAAATACGTAGAAGCAATGGTCGAGCTACGTAAACACAAAGGATTAACGTCGGTCGTTGCAGAAGAGCAGTTAGAAGATAATGTTGTTCTCGGCACTATGATGTTAGCGCAAGATGAAGTTGATGGATTGGTTTCAGGAGCTGTTCATACTACCGCCAATACAATACGACCGCCGATGCAATTAATCAAAACCGCTGAAGGCGCTAGCCTAGTTTCCTCTGTCTTTTTTATGTTGTTGCCAGACCAAGTATTAGTATATGGAGATTGTGCAATTAACCCTGATCCAAACGCAGAACAACTTGCTGATATTGCCATTCAATCAGCAGATTCAGCGAAGGCATTTGGTATAGAGCCCAAAGTTGCCATGATAAGTTATTCTACAGGCACTTCGGGAACTGGAGCAGACGTTGATAAAGTTAGGCAAGCGACGGAAATTGCTAAACAAAAACGTCCTGATCTTATTATCGATGGCCCCTTACAATATGACGCCGCTGTAATGGAAAATGTAGCGCGTAAAAAGGCTCCAAATAGCCCAGTTGCAGGTCAAGCTACGGTATTTGTTTTCCCTGATTTAAATACCGGCAATACAACCTATAAAGCTGTACAAAGAAGTGCCGATGTAATAAGTATTGGACCAATGTTACAAGGCATGCGAAAGCCTGTTAATGATTTATCTCGAGGCGCATTAGTCGATGATATTGTTTATACAATTGCGTTAACGGCGATCCAATCATCACAGTTATAGTATTAAATTTAGGATCTAATTTAGCAATTCCTAAAGCTGGTTCTTTTTTGAACCATATAAATTTACACATACAAAACAATAACTTAACAAGGTTACACCGAGTAACCAACAAAGTTATCCACAGATATTGTGGGTAACAATGAGCTAACTAACTGATCTTTTTAATTTTTAAGTGTAGTATTTATTTTGATTACAAATTATAAGAGGGATATATAGGCCGATGGGAAAACAAACATTACAATTGTTAGATTCAAAATTAACGATACATAGCTTGTCACCAGACAATCAAATACCAAAAGACGTGTTTAGCGCGGAGCTATTTTTTATTGGAAAAACTTCTGACGAATTATCAATTGTATGCCCTACTTCAATTAAACTAGATAGTGAAGAATCTGAGCCCGGTTGGCAAGCTTTGGAAGTATTAGGGCCTTTAGGGTTTTCCTTAACGGGAATACTTTCAAATATTTCAGGGGTACTTGCCGCCGCTAGCATTAGTATATTTGCCGTTTCTACCTTTGATACCGATTACATTATGGTTAAAGAAGCTCATATGAGCGATGCAATAAAAGCGCTAAAAAAAGCTGGTTACAAGGTACTTTCTGACCTGTAAGTCAGAGATAAATTCCGGAATATTTTATGCCGCTAATTCGATACAACTCTATTGCACAAACCTCTAGCCCTGACAAGTTGCAAGGTATTAATATCGTTGCCCCAGCTTCTGGCAAACTAGAGATCATTACAAATCCCGCTTTATTGTCTCTAGGTGAAGGCGTCGTCATTAAAGTTGAAAGTCATCATGTCATCGCACCAATTAATGGCACAGTGATGGAAGTGATACCTGCACATGGCAAAATTATCGTTCAAGCAAAAAATAAACTTAAATTTTTATTACAGTTACCATCAACTTATATAGAACATTTGGGATTGGGCATCAAAATATTGCCAGCAAAAGGTGCATTGGTTGCCGCCGGCGACACATTAATGACTTTAGATCTTTATAAAATACAACAGCATATGAAACCGGTTCTGTTAGAGTTTTTATGTCTGGATGTTACGCCATTTAGGCGAGTTCAAGTACCACATAAAGCCGTAGAAGTTGGCAAAGACATTGTCTTTAGTTTGGTTCCGCTTCCGCCTAAAAAGTAAAATCTTTGTTATCAGCGGCTGTTTGTCCATTGGCTGTAGCCCCTAACTAATAACTAATAACTAAATAAAAGATGAGCCAAAATGTTAGATAAAAATATTACTCATAACGTCATCATGTTCGGTATTAAAAATTGTGACACCATTAAAAAAGCAAAAAAATGGCTAGAAGTGAATAATATAGATTTTCATTTTCATGATTATCGCCAAGATGGAACTACATCAGAATGGTTAACCAAAGCGACAGAAATGTTGGACTGGGAAATAGTCTTAAATAAAAGAGGCACTACCTATAGACAACTTGATGACGAGATTAAAAACTCTTTAACAAAATCATCGGCCATTGAAGAAATGGTTAAACAACCCGCTATGATTAAACGCCCTATTTTACAAGTCGGCGATGCATTATATATTGGATTTAAAGACGCCGATTACCAAAACATATTTCAGGCTTAAAATATATGTCACAAGACAATGCAGTTTACAATCAAGGCTTTAATGAGCATGAAACAATAATGCTAGCTAAAGCATTAATAGAAAAACCATCGGTAACCCCTTTAGATATTGGTTGTCAGGTAATGATGGCTGACTACTTAGAAAAACTTGGTTTTAAAAATGAGTCTATGTTTTTTGTCGATACAGAAAACTTGTGGTCTCGTAAAGGTGACACAGGTCCATTGTTTTGTTTTGCCGGTCATACGGATGTAGTGCCAACCGGCTCTTTACATGACTGGCATACGCCTCCTTTTCAACCCACGATAAAAGATGGGTATCTCTATGGGCGTGGTGCAGCTGATATGAAAGGGAGTTTGGCTGCTATGTTAGTAGCGACC
>CAWUUQ010000233.1:0-3712 GCA_963925625.1 uncultured Psychrosphaera sp. | reverse complement strand
CGGCGGTAACAGGGGTTCGAATCCCCTTGGGAGTACCACTTAAAAATACAAAGTTTAGAAAAGTCCTGTGCTCCCATCGTCTAGAGGCCTAGGACACTGCCCTTTCACGGCGGTAACAGGGGTTCGAATCCCCTTGGGAGTACCACTTTTTCTTTAAGTAAAATCCTCTATAACTAAATTCCTTTCAAATTTAAACACATTTATACAGACTCAATTTAATCATTGAATTATTTACTAGTCCGAATTTCGCGTTACTACACTCTCAATTACTGCTTTCATATCATCACGAATAATGATTTGTGCACTTACATTGGGATGAATACCATCTTTCATCATGTAATTAGGATTAATAGCAATCTTGTCCATAAAAAAGGGCAGTAGCGGTATATCGTTTTTTTTAGCCAGTTCTCCATATAAGCCTTCAAACATAGTTGTGTAACGTTTCCCATAATTCGGTGGAATACGTACTTGCATCAATGCGACATTTACATTTCTGCTTTTAATCTCATTTATCATAGATTGCAGGTTGTTTTTAACGGTATTAATTGGAAACCCACGCAGGCCATCGTTACCACCAAGCTCTAGAATTACCCAATCATTACTAGTCAAAGAATGGCGTTCCAAAACCGATTTTATCCTAGCAATACCGCCGCCAGTCGTTTCACCACTAATACTTTCATTAATAAGTGTTATATTTGTTTTTTCTGTTACAAAAGTTTGCTGCAGTAAGTATGGCCAGCTTTGTTCTGTTTTCATGCCATAACCAGCACTTATGCTGTCTCCGTACATGATTACAGATTTATTTTTTGCATATGCAGTCATCGAAGAGAGCATTACTAACGTAATGAAGACAAGATGGAGGCTTGTGTTGTTAAACAAGTTTCTTTTACTATATAAATTAATTGCCATGGTTGGACCTTAACTTCATGAAAACAGATGTATTACCAGCACTCACTGCCAGCAAAATTACTAAGTCTGTGATTTTATCAAATAATACACAAAACGATGAACCCCAAAAATCGATCACTATCTTAAGCGATATCAATCTTTTAATCGAGGATGGTGAGACCGTAGCGATTGTCGGCGCATCGGGCTCAGGAAAATCTACGTTATTAGGGCTAATGGCCGGATTAGATTTGCCAACGTCAGGTGAAATATCCTTTTATGGTAAACAGATTCAATTATTAGATGAAGAACAACGTGCTTCAATCCGACGATCGGACATCGGATTTATTTTTCAACAGTTTTTGTTAGTTCCCAGCTTAACAGCGTTAGAAAACGTAATGTTACCAGCAGAGTTGTCCGACAATGATGAAATAAGAAACACGGCTAAACAAAGAGCTGAAACGTGGTTAACTAAAGTTGGTTTAAGTCATAGGCTTGATCATTTCCCTAATCAACTATCTGGCGGTGAACAACAACGCGTAGCGATTGCACGAGCGTTTATCACAGAGCCTAAATTACTATTTGCTGATGAACCCTCAGCAAACTTAGACTCAGAAAATGGTCATTTAGTTGAAGACTTATTATTTGAATTAAATGAAAAAGCCAATACTACACTGGTATTAGTCACTCATGATTCAGCTTTAGCGTCACGTTGTCAAAAAACGTTTACGTTAAAAGATGGCGCTTTAGTTCTAAAATTGGCCTCGGTAAGCAACATAGATAGTGGGACTCCTGACAATGCAAAGTAAAGTCGCTACATGGATCGGGCTTTCATTAAGACTATTTAGACGTGAACTAGGTCGTGGTGAATTAACGATTATTGCGTTGTCACTGATATTAGCCGTTTCATCAGTAATGGCGCTTAGTGGTATAACGGATCGGGTAGAAAAATCCATATTAGTTAAAAGTGCAGAGTTTTTAGCGGCAGACAAAGACTTAATTAGCCCAATTGCTATCGATAAAGCCTATATTGAGAAAGCGCATCAATTAAACCTTAAAACTGATCGCCATATCTATTTTTCATCCATGGCATTTGCAAATGACACGATGAAACTTGCCGTTGTAAAAGCGGTAACAGAAGACTACCCGCTGCGTGGTAAATTATTCGTCACAATGCCTGATGGAATGATTGATTCAAAAAATGTAACTGAAAATGCACGAGAATCGAATTACGAAGCACATGGTCCAAAACAGGGCAATACGTGGATCAGCAAAAGACTTTACTATGCTCTTGATAAGCCTGCAAAAATAGAAGTTGGCGATGCGGTCTTTAACGTTGCTGGCATCATTGATGCGGAACCTGATGCGCCATTTCAGGTATTTGACTCAGGCACTCGAATTATAATGAACATTGATGATGTGCCAAAGACAAAAGTTATTCAGCCTGGCAGTCGAATTACGTATGCCGGTTTGTTTGCTGGTGATGAGTCAAGTCTACTGGAATATGAAAACTGGATTACACCTCAACTTAAAGCAAACCAAAAGTTTCGTGGCGTTAAAGAGGGCGCTTCAGGCATAACAAGTTCGTTAGAGCGTGCTGAAAGCTTTTTAATGTTAGCGGGAGTGTTAGGCGTTATTCTCGCAGCAACGGCTGTTGCAGTGTCGACTCGGTTATATAGTCAGCGACATCTAGACTCTATCGCAATATTGAAAACTTTAGGAGCCAGCCTAAAACAAGTACAAGTAGTATATTTATTTCAATTGCTAATGCTGTCTGCACTAAGCGTGGTTATTGGGTTGTTTGTTGGTGGGTTATTGCAATGGGTTGCTTTAGAATCATTGAGTGATTTTTTACCGGATGAACTACCGGCACTTGGCATGAAACCTTTCCTTTTAGCCACACTGACTGGTTTCTCTTGCGCATTGATGTTTTCAATTCCCTCGTTGTTAAAACTATTCCAAGTTCCACCATTAAGGGTTTTGCGTCGAAACCTGGGCGACGGATTGGGTAATTCAAAAACCGCTCAACTTATAATGGCAATAACGACATTTTTACTTGTTTGGATATATAGCCAAAATTTAAACCTGACAATGATTGTGTGTTTAACAGGTGCGGTGTTATCGGTATTAATTGTTGTCTTTTCTAAACAGTTAGTTAAAGGCTGCAAAGCAATAAGTAGCCGCAGTCACAATAGTGCATTAAAACTAGCGTTAGCTTCATTACAAAGACGTTCAAAAGAAAATGCGTCGCAAATGATCGGCTTTACTTTGGCCATCATGCTGGTACTAACATTATATTCTTTAAAAAACTCCATTATTCAAGAGTGGCAAGATCAAATCCCTGTTGGAGCCCCCAATCACTTTGTAATCAATATTGCTGATCATGAACTAGCAATGGTTAAGCAGCGATTTGCAGAGCAAAAAATTGAACCAGAGCAGTTCTATCCTGTAATTAGAGGTAGATTAACTCAAATAAATGATGAAGTTTTAAAACAAAAACGACCAGATGTTGTTGAAGATGGCGCTAAATTTAAAGGCAAAAAAGAACTTCATGAAGAAGGTGACAACAATAATAGAAGCGATAAAGACAAAGCTGACCAAGAGCAAGACAATGAGTCCAGAGTTGGATTTGGTCGCGAATTAAACTTAACGTTCACACCTACAATGCCTGCTAATAACGAAATTATTGAAGGTGAGTGGATGCCAAGTAACAAGTCTAAACAAGTGTCAGTAGAAGCAAAGGTTGCCGAGCGTCTAAAATTAAAGTTAGGAGACTCTGTGTCTTTTTTAGTTGGGGCACAAACAGTGACGGCCGAGGTAACTAGCT
>CAWUUQ010000232.1:0-4460 GCA_963925625.1 uncultured Psychrosphaera sp. | reverse complement strand
TAAAAGCATCAACTGTGTCTGCTCGAGTCTGACTACCGTTGAGGGCCAAGAAAAACATTCCTACAACGTAAAACACAACTCTCATTGAACCGTCCATAGTTTTTACCATTTTGTCCTCACCTTTATAAATTGAATTGTGCTTACGCAGCTCTAATCGGCCCAAGTATATCAAATAAAACAATGCTTTACGCTGAATACACTCTAATACAAGAAATGCTATGACCGAGTCTCCCACCATACCAGGCTAATATTGTCTCGAATATAAAAGAAGAACAAGCTCTAGTGCGGTAGTAACAATGACGAGAAGTACTAAATAGACAAAAGACTTTTAGAGGGTTTATGAGGTGACAACAAAGTCCATAAAGACTCGGTTCATTATCGAATAGTGCAACAATACCCAACAGCAACCTTAATTCACCGACTGGATTTTGGTACATCTGGCTTGATGTTATTGGCGTTACAAAAAACCTGCGTTCAAAGCGGCAAACCGGTGACCAGCCGTTATCAAGTGCTCAATTATGATCCAGACAACAATACATCCCACGTACAATTTGAACCAATAACAGGACGCACACACCTGTTAAGGCTGCACAGTATGGCGATTGGCCACCCTATTATTGGTTGTGATCTTTATGATTTAAAATATTCATTCTTCAAGGCGGAACGTTTAATGTTACATGCCATGTCGTTAACGTTTTCTCATCCTAAATCGAATGAAATCATGCACTTTAGTTCGCCTAGTCCATTCTAAATTTGTCATGTAGAATGAGGTTATTGAACATAAATATTGTTGCATATTGAGGAAGTTATGAAATCTACAAGAAGTCTTGGACAAAGCGTTAAGCCCTTCGGGCTAGTTCGTTTAAAAATGGCGAGTGTCAGCTTATTGGCATTATCTGCAGTAGCGTCGTTATCAGCAAACGCATTGGCCGACGGTGATAAAAAAGTAGTAATCAGCGAAGCACAAAAACAAACTGCGACTCAGTTAATGGAAAAGGCCCTAAAAAGCGATTTGGGAATGGAGATCGTAACGTCATTAACGACCGAAATCGGCCCAAGACTTGGCGGTTCAGAGGGTGAAAAGCGCGCGCGTGATTGGGGAGTAAAGCTTGGTCACGAACTTGGTTTTGATAGCGCTCATATTGAAGAGTTCTCAATGCCATTTTGGGATCGTGGACATTTACACATTTCACTAACCTCACCTTACAAACAAGACTTATACGGCACAGCATTAGGCGGTGGCGCTCCTTCAAAACAAGAAATCAACGCAGACGTTGTTTATTTTAGAGACATCCACGCGTTAATCGACGTTAAAGATGGCGCGTTAAAAGGCAAAATAGCCTTTGTTGATGGCGATGCGATGGTTAAGAGCCAAACGGGTGCGGGTTATGGACAAGCAAATCAACGTCGTAGAGTCGGTTGGCAACACGCCGAACGTGGCGGAGCGAGTGCATTAGTAGTACGCTCAGTGGGTTCTGATTCACATCGTTTTCCGCATTCAGGCATGATGAGTCGACACGGAGACAAATGGGCCAGCATTCCAGTTATTGCGATATCAAACCCTGATGCTGATCATTTACGTCGTTTACACAATTTAGATAAGCCACTTTCTTTAGCGCTTCATTCTGAATCAAAATGGAAAGGCGAAGTGAATAGCGGAAACGTTATTTTAGACTTAGTCGGCAGCGAAAAGCCGGAAGAAATCGTATTGATCGGCGGTCATTTAGACAGCTGGGACTTAGGAACCGGTGCCGTTGATGATGGTGCGGGTATAGCCATTACAACAGCAGCCGCGGCATTAATTGCACAACTACCAAAACGTCCTAAACGCACTATTCGTGTTGTTATGTTTGGCTCGGAAGAAGTGGGTTTGTTAGGGGCATTTGCTTATGCGAAAAAACACACTGCTAATTTAAACAACCATGTTCTGGCGACAGAGTCTGACTTTGGTGCTCAAACAATTTGGCAGTTAGAATCTAATGTAAACCCTGAAGCGACTAAATTAATAGACCAAATCAGTCGAATTATATCTCCTTTAGGCATTGTTCGTGGACGTTCAGATGCGCGTGGCGGCGGTCCAGATATTATTCCTATGGCCGCAAAAGGCGTTCCAACGATTCGTTTAAAACAAAACGGACATGATTACTTTGATTTGCATCATACTCCGGATGATACGTTAGATAAGATTGTTCCTGATGAGTTAGCGCAAAATGTGGCAGCTTATGCTGCAACGATTTATTTGATTGCCGACTCTGATATTGATTTAAAGCCATAGTTTAAAACCATCGGTTAAAACTTTAAATTGAACAAAATGAAACCATTCTCTAAAACAGAATGGTTTTTTCTTTATTTAGAGATTTCGCTCTTTTAAATAGACAGTTAGACTACAATCACTTTATAAACGGAGAGTCGCTCATGCTTAAAAACAATGCAGATGCATATGGGTTAGTTCACAAGCTTATGCATTGGGTTACTGCCCTAATCTTTATTGGTTTGTTTGCCGTTGGTTTTTGGATGGTAGACCTCTCGTACTATAGCGATTGGTATCGTACAGCACCTGATTTACATAAGTCATTTGGCCTAACTCTATTAGCAATTTCATTATTTAGAGTGGTTTGGGTTTTGATAAATTCTAAGCCAAAGTCGTTATCTGATAATCAACTGGAGGCGCGTGCTGGACATATCGCACACCTGCTTTTGTACGTAGGTTTGTTTGTCATTATGATCAGTGGCTATCTCATCTCAACGGCTGACGGTCGCGGAATTGAATGGTTTGGTTTGTTTGAGATTCCAAGTTTTGGCGAATTTATTGACCAGCAAGAGGATGTTGCAGGCGATATCCATAAATGGGGTGCTTACATAATATTGGGTTTAGTAGGTGTGCATGTCGTTGCTGCGTTAAAACATCACTTTATTAATAAAGACAATACGTTAAAAAGAATGCTTTAAAATAAACTATCATTAGAACAACTTATATTTACTTAATTTTTAACCATTTATAAAAAGGAAATAAAATGAAAAAACTACTTTTATCATTAGCAGCTGTTGTTGCGTTAGGCGCGTTAGGCGCGGCAAACATTGCACAAGCGGCAGATTACAAAGTTGACATTAAAGGCGCGCACGCGTTCATTAACTTTAAAGCAAGTCACCTAGGTTTTAGTTGGTTAACGGGTCGATTTAACAAGTTTGACGGTCAGTTTAGCTACGACCCAAAAGATATTTCTGCAAGTAAAATTGTGATTAACATCGATCCTTCAAGCATCGACAGTAACCATGCAGAACGTGATAAGCATTTACGCAGCGATGACTTTTTATCTGTTGATAAATTCCCAGAATCAAAGTTTGTAAGTACTAAAGTGACTGATTTAGGTGATAACAAGTTAAAAGTGGAAGGTAACTTTACATTACACGGTGTAACGAAGCCTATTGTTATCAATGCAACAAAAATTGGTGAAGGTAAAGATCCTTGGGGTGGCTACCGCGCTGGTTTTGCAGGTACAACAACAATTAATGTCGCTGACTATGACTTCAAAAGCGCTTGGGCTGGAAACATTGAGTTAGAGCTACTTATTGAAGGTATTAAGCAGTAATCGCTTAATTGGATAGTTAGTAGATTATAAGGCCGCCTCTAGCGGCCTTTTTTATATGCGCTAGAACTGAATTTGAATACCAATTGAAGGTATCGGAGATTCTGGAAACTGATACTCTGCTTCCTTTTCCGTATAGTCCGCGTTATATGAATATGACTCTACGCTTTTTTGTCCGTAAACGTTTAGTATCTCAAAATATATGTTCGCAGCGTTATTCCACACTGTTGTTTCGTAATCTAATCGAATATCTAAACGATGAAAATACTCTAATCGCTCAGAGTTAAACTGCGCCTCTATAGGATCATAAAATACAGGCGGTTGCTGTTCGTCGGGCTGGCCATTTTCTGCCTTTGGATAAACAGCGTCAGCACCAATAATTGGCGTATATAAATTCCCACTTTGCAAACGCCAGCGCCCACCTAGTTGCCACTTTTCATTTATCTCGTAATTCGCTACTAAGTTTACAATCCAAGGTAAGTCATATTGATAAGTAAACTCCTCACCCTTTAGTGTATTAAAGCGTTCCGTTTTACTGTAGGCGATACTTAACCAACCATACCAATTGTTAGATATTGCTTTGTTAATTAGAAACTCAACACCATAGGCGTCACCCTTTCCTGCATTTAAGTAGTTATCAATTACGCTGCTGTTATTACTTTGAATTGCGGTTGATTGCTGAGTAGGGTTACTAACAATGAGTTTTTGCATATCTTTGTAATAGGCTTCTAATCGCCAAGCATAATCTGAATCACTCGCGTATTCTAAGCCTATTACAAAGATATGCAAAAACTCATTGTTAGTAACCCTACTCAGCAATCAACCGCAATTCAAAGTAATAACAGCAGCGTAATTGATAACTACTTAAATGCA
>CAWUUQ010000231.1:0-3214 GCA_963925625.1 uncultured Psychrosphaera sp. | reverse complement strand
TAGCGACCAAGCGGTTTGTTACAGACTATCCAGATCATAAAGGCAGTATTGCTTTTTTAATTACAAGTGATGAAGAAGGCCCGTTTATCAACGGTACCACACGCGTCATCGACACTTTGGAAGCTCGCAATGAAAAAATCGACTTTTGTATAGTTGGTGAACCAAGTAGTACTAATACTGTCGGTGATATTGTGAAAAATGGGCGACGAGGTTCCTTAACCGCAACATTAACGGTTAAAGGTATTCAAGGCCACGTAGCATATCCACACCTAGCAAAAAATCCAATACACGATTTAGCCCCTTTCTTAGCCGAATTAACAAGCATAGAGTGGGATAAAGGTAATGAGTTTTTTCCTCCTACGTCAATGCAAATATCAAATATTAATGGCGGAACTGGCGCTGGGAATGTAATTCCAGGTGAAGTTACTGTCCAGTTTAACTTTCGTTATTCCACTGAAGTCACCGCTGAACAATTAAAAGCTAAAGTGGAGTCATTAATGGATAAACATAATTTAATACAAGACACTGAGTGGATTTATAATGGCTTACCTTTTTTAACCGACAAAGGTACCTTATTAGACGCCGTTAATCAGGCTATATATAAGGTTACAGGCACAAATGCAGAATTATTAACAACGGGGGGCACTTCTGATGGTCGTTTTATTGCACCTACTGGTGCGCAAGTCATAGAATTGGGCCCATGTAATGCAACCATTCATAAAGTAAATGAAAGCGTTAAGGTTAGCGATCTTGAGCAACTTACTGATATGTATTATCACACACTTATCGGGTGCTTAACGTGAGTCAAACCATAGAAAACAACGTTATTTCTGATAAATATCAAGAAGCAACGGGAGTGACAGATGATCACATCGTTGCTTTAAAAAATGGACAAGGTCTGCACAAGTCAATAATGGCCGACTTTGAAAAACTACACGCCGCAGCGTTAAGAGCTGGCTTTGATCTTCAAGTCATTTCAGGCTTTCGTAGCTATCAAAGACAACTAACAATTTGGAACGCTAAATATGATGGCGAGCGCCCGGTCTTTGATAAAAATAATCAACCTGTCGATCTTAACCAACTTTCTGATCATCAGAAAATTACTGCAATATTAAACTACTCTGCTCTACCTGGTTTGAGCCGCCATCATTGGGGTACTGACTTTGACATTTATGATGCAGCTGCAATACATGACGGTTATGCCGTCAAGCTTGAACCGCATGAGTATGAAAAAGGGGGTGTCTTTTATGGAGTGTCGGAGTGGCTAAATGCTAACGCAGCAGAATATGGTTTTTTCAGACCTTATGAAAAAGACCTAGGCGGCACAGCGCCAGAATTATGGCATTTATCTCATCACCGCGTTGCAACACCTTATATGCAATACTTTAATGACGAACTAACATTACTCGACACTGATTTAGATCAATTACCACTCATAAAACTTTGGCAGTCAACCGGTCTACAAGGCATTGAAACCATTATCGATAATTTTGAAACGCTATTGAAGCAATACGTTTTAAACATCTCTTCTTTAAACAAACGAGGCTAATATGACTTGGACTGCACTATTTATCATCATAGTCGTACTTGGCGTTATTTTAGGTAACATTATGTTATTAAAATATTCAGCAAAAATGTCTATGAAAAACATAAACCAAGACCCTATAGAAAAAGCTCGTGAAAGACTAAAAGAACGTGAACTTCAAAGTGCTAAAAAGCAATCGCAATCGCAATCGCAAGAAAAACCTAAATTGCCATAACTCTTTGAGCAAGCGTAATTTATCATTTAAGTTTTTAATTTTACTCTCTCAATTTTTAATAACGCCGCCTCGCCATACAAACATTAAAAAAGTAACTTTATTTAATAGTTTACTTTAAACGACTAAACGGGCTAATCACAGCATTCCCACCTTGCTGTAAAACATGAGTATAAATTTGAGTGGTTTTCACGTCAGAATGACCCAACTGATTTTGAACCGTTCGTATATCAGCCCCACTTTGTAACAAATGTGTCGCGAATGAATGACGCAATGTGTGAGGAGTTATTTCTTTAGTTAACTTAGCTTCTTTAGTGGCTTTTTTAATTGCCTTTCTTACCCCTGTGTAATCAAAATGATGACGACGAATTTCACCGGTTTCAGGATCCGCACTCAATTTGTACGAAGGAAATAGGTATTGCCATGCTAATGATTTGTTAGCGTTTGGGTATTTCCTTGCTAATGCATTTGGCATCCAAACCCCTGTATATTGTTCATTCTTTAAATCTAATTTTAGATATTCGTCAACTTGCATAATTTGATTTCGAATATTTGGAATTAACTCAAGTGCTAGCGTAACAACTCTGTGTTTGTTGCCCTTGCCATTCCAAATGCGAACACATTTATAGTCAAAATCTATATCTTTAACTCTTAACGTTACGGCTTCCATGACACGTAAACCGCTACCGTATAACAAACCTGCAATTAAGTAGTATCGCTTGTTAAGATGCGTCAACAGAATTTCGACTTCATCTTTTGTTAGAACTACGGGTAATTTTTGTTGCTTACGACTTCTCGCAAAGTTTAAATTTAAAGACAACTCTTCCTCGATGATATGTTTATAAAGAAAAGCCAAAGAGTTTAGTGCAGTGGCTTGTGTTTTTGCCGCCACTTTTTTGTTTAATACTAAATAATCTAAGTACATCTCCACTTCTGAACTTCCCATAGAAGCAGGATGGCGTTTGTCATGAAAGTGTATATATGACGATATCCATTTTAAGTAAGTGTCTATAGTTCGTTTAGAATATTGTCGTGTGTACATATAGTCTGCAATCGAATTTAGAAACGGGGATCTAGTACGCATTTTTATTTCCTTTTACCAAAACAAAACACTGTTAATGCATACAGTAAAATACCACTTGCCCTGTTAGTCAATAAATCAGGAAAAAACTATACCTACACCTCACTCATCAATTCCCCATAGAAACCCCAACAAAGTCCTAGCAAGGCCTCCAACTTTTTGATATTAATATAACCACAAAAAAATAGGACACTCCGCACGGCAGAGATATGTGCATTTGTCCTGATATTAAATTGTTATATTCCTTCTGGACACCTGTTGCGCAACACGCTACACTTTCAGCTATGATTAAATCATTTAAACATAAAGGACTGAGAAAGTTCTTTGAGTCAGGCAGTAAAGCTGGCATTCAAGCCAAGCATGAGCGTCGACTTAG
>CAWUUQ010000230.1:0-11292 GCA_963925625.1 uncultured Psychrosphaera sp. | reverse complement strand
CAACAAATTATGGTTGAGCGAATAGAGACAAGCGACCTACCAAATTTGCTACAACGAGTAAGAAACGCTATTGAGGGTGAAACCTCGAAGATGAAAAGCCTTACAAAATCAATCGCAACCAATCCCTTTATACTCGATTGGATTGAAAGTGGTGGCGATAAAAAAGGCGAACAAACTCTTGTTAAGTATCTCAACTCAATAAAGACTGGAAACGAGCTGAGTAATGCCTCTTTCGCAAATAAGCAGACTGCACAATATTGGAACCAAGCCGGATTTCTAAGAACCCTTCAAAATGATAATGCCGATGGTTGGTTTTTTGCGTTTATAAATAGCGGCCAAGCTGAATCTGCTAGTATTTATAGCTATCCAAATGGCGATGTAGACATGTTTGTTAATTACCAAATGCTTAATGGCAAAGGTGTTGCAGGTGTTTCAAAATCTTTTAACGATATGGTTAGTTATCTAAAAGGCTTTCAAATTGAGAAAACTGGTTTTGTCTATCTAGTCGATAACTCTGGTTTAGTTAAAGTTCATAACGACAAAGAAAAAAGCGGTAACGTGAGCTTGTCTGATCAATACACGTCTATGGACACTTCAGATTTATTGCGCGAATCAAACTTTTCCTACAAAGACGATGGCAATCTTGTTATCGCTTCAAGCTACATACCTTCTCTTGATTGGTATGTTATCGCAGAAGTTCCTCGAGTTGAATTATATAGTGGTTTAGATGAAAGTCGCAATCACATGATTGGTTGGTCTATTGTCCTTATCAGTGTGCTCGCAATTGTCAGCTTCTATTTTTCAAAATTATTACTATTGCCTGTTTCTGCGTTAGCTCGTGTATTTAACCGTTTGGGTGAAGGTGAAGGCGACTTAACATACAAAATTAACCGTCATGGCACAGATGAACTAGCCAGCTTGGCAAATGGATTTAATCGATTCATCTTTAAAATTCGAACCTTAATGCTTGATGTATCAGATACTTCAATTGAACTAAGACGTTCGTCTGAAGAAGTGTCTAGAAGCGCTTTAGAATCTAAAGAGACGGCAGAAATGGAATGTGATCAGTCTATTCAGGCCGCAGCTGCAGTTAATCAAATGAGTTCGACTATTTCTGAGATCGCAAAAAGTGCAAGCGTTGCTTCGGATGCAACCATACTTGCCAATGAAAAATCTTTGATAGCTCAAGCGGTTGTAAATGAGTCTACTGACTTTATAAATCAAATGGCCAATAGCATGGACAAGGTATCTGTAACGATTGAGTCTCTTGCTGAAAAAAGCGGCAACATTAGTGGCGTGCTTGATGTTATTCGTGGTGTGTCAGAGCAAACTAATTTACTGGCGTTAAATGCCGCTATAGAGGCCGCTAGAGCGGGTGAGCAAGGTAGAGGCTTTGCTGTTGTTGCAGATGAAGTTAGAAATCTAGCTAAGCGCACAAGTGAGTCTACTGACGAAATAGCAGCTATGATCATGCAGTTACAAACAGAATCTAATGAAGCCGTTAAAGGTGTTCATGAAAGTCGAAACTTAGCCGTACAAGGTGCTGACTCAGCTCAAAAAGCCAAAGACTCACTTGTGGCCATTGCAGCTCAAATAGATACAATTTCAGGTTTAAACCTTCAGGTAGCAACTGCAACAGAAGAACAATTAACCGTTGCTAATGAAATTGGTGAACACGTTCAAAGAATTAGCGACAATAGTGAGCAGTCAGCTAAATATGCGGCAAATATGGCGCACTCTAGTGAAGACTTAAAAGAGCTAGCTACTAAACTTGATGAATTGGTTGGTACCTTTAAACTTCAGTAATTAAGCGCTAGATGTAAAAGGCGAGTAAGCAATAAGCAAAAAAAAGCCCAGTCACTCCATGTGAACTGGGCTTTTTAATAAAAAGAATGAAAGTAAGGGACTTACTTCTGTGCCCTATCCTTTGTTTATCTTGTATATCGCCTTAATTATCTAACACGTACTTTGATGTTAGCTGTAGCAGCATTACCAGCATTATCTAGAATTGTATAATCAAATCTATTTACACCAATAAACCCAAAGGCTGGCGTATAGGTAATAGTGTCGCTATAACCATTTTCACAATTGCCTTTGTTAATCTTCACAACACCATTTGCAGGCGTCGCAACATTACCAATTATCAAACAACCTGATTCTGGATCCATGTCATTGTCTAGTGAACGAATATTAACTGGCAAATTTGGACGCGCTGTAACTACATCGTTTTGCGCTACTGGAGCTAAGTTTGTAGTAACACTAACTGCTTGGCCTGGTACCGTAAGTTCACCATCATTAGAGAATGCTTGAAATTCAGCGATTCTAACGTTTCGGTCTGCAGGGTTTCCGCCAGTTCGTCCTAAACGACAATCCGTTTCGTTAGTCGGGTCTGCATCTAGGTTTCCGTCTGAATATAAGTCACTACCTGTACATTGGTTATTCAATACTCTTAGTTTCAGATGAGTTGCGCCTGTAGGAGCTGTATCAAATGAACGTAAGTGCAAGTTTGCAACCGTTGGACGAGGCACCGCCGCAGGGAATGCATCTCGTGCACTAACAAAGAATGAACGATAGTTATTCGCATCGTTACAATCCATTACTGTGTCATTACAGCTTAAAACTTCAAACTGACGTAATGCATGGAAACGATTTCCACTAACTTCTGGAAGCGCACTAACTTGTACACGATTAACCGTACGTAAAGCGCCTAATTCCAAAACAATTTCCGAACCTGCAACACCAGCATCATTTTGATGAGTCCAGTTAGTAAATTCTGTATCGTCAATTAATTTCTCGAAGTTTTCACCTGCACCACTAGCAACAGTACCTTGTGCAGAGGATGCCCAGTTACTTGGCACACGAGGTACTAATGTCACCTGTTCACCTGCTTCAACACTGCGAGTGAAACGGAAGTGACCATAACCTGGAGCAACCACTAAGAACTCATAAGTACCAGCCATTAGCTTAACAGGTGCGGCCAAATTGTTGTGATCGCCACTCGTCATAGTAATTGGCGTTGTACGCGCTTCAAAACGACCAACATAAACATTAGCTGCTATTGACTTAAGTGCACGCTCATCATTACAACCGTTACAGTCAATAGATTCATCAGCTGCAACTGCATTAAATGTTACTAATGCATTGTTATGCATCGGCGACTCAAAATCACCAATTGGGTCAGCATCATCTTCGTTTAACGTTGAAGCATTAATACCAAAACCACGTTGCGCAAAAGCAGCCCACATTTCTTTTTGGTTTGCACCGTCAAAACGTAGTACATCTGCTACTAACATTGCATCACGTGCATCCAGCATTGACTGTGTTGTTGGCATTAATAAAAACGCATCATGCATCATTTGAATCCAACGACGATTGCCCGGACATAGATCAGAAGGAAGACCACCATCCGCACAACGTTGCTGTAAAGCGTCATCATTGTATGGAAATTGTGAATCGTATTTAGCTACTAAGGCTTCACGAATATCATAATTTACCGCACTCCAAATCTCACCATCGGCATGTGACTGCATTAATGAAGCACATGGTGTTCCTGGTAGGTCAGTCAAATAAGAATTACAAACAAAATCGTAACCCACATTCGAGTAGTTTAACGGACTGTTATTCATCGCAAAGTTACGAATGCCACGCTCTTTGTCACCCGTCACAAAAGCTCCAACCGCAAATGGGTTGCTTCCTGGGTATACAAAACCGTTACTGAACAAATACTCAACGGCTGTTAAGTCGCCCCAGCTTTCGCCCATTGCTCTGCCTTGGTCGCCATCGATACTGCCGTTTGGACCATTTACCATACGGTTTTGAATCGCGTGTCCATATTCGTGACCAATAACGGACATATCAAAATCGCCGTCACTACATGGCGCATAAAACGCACCTGCAATTGGTTGCCACAAATACATATTTGTAATTGGAGCAATACCATCGTTTAGTGTGATTTGGTTTGCGTTGTCACGGCCCAAATAACTAGGAGCGCCACCTGAAATACCGCCGGCTTGAACATTTCCTACTTCAAAATCATTTTCTCGCTCTTTTCCTGTTCGACCAAAGTTTGACTTTTGAAGGTTTGAGTTACGTTCAGTAAACCCTAAGTTATATGACCAGTCATGCATGCGATTGTGCATTACAAATAGATTTGCCGTAGCAGCATGTGCATCATTGGCTGAACCTGAAGTTACATCGCCAAATGAAGCTGGTGAACATTCATTAGTACGCCATGTGTCATTAAACGGGAAGTTATATTGGCGATTTGCCGCAACAGGGCGAGTATTCTCCGCAGGCGTTAATGGACTACCCCATGCAACTGATGTAGATGCTCCATTACCAATAGTCGTCAACGTAGAGTCATTTATTTGATAGTCAAAATCCCATGGTGCACGTGCAGCATCATTTTCAACTACACGTTCACAGTCTTGAATTTGAGCACCGTCGTCATGTTTGTCGTTCCAACACCATTTTTCTCGTGTATCAACAGAGCTATCTTCTAAAGAAGGACCTGTTGGGAAAACACGCCATGTCGGAACAGTATACAAGTCTGGTAATGGTGCAGCATCCCAACTAATCGACCCAACATATGTGTGAGGTTCTGCTACGGCAGGAGAATAAGGGCAAACTTGCGCATAATAATTCCCTGCTGCTACCCCTCCACCTGGTTCATACAATAATGCATCTGGAGACGAACCTACATCTGCAGACATAAGTAAGCCGTCATCATTATGAAGTTTTATAACAACGTCATTAGCGGCAACAATCTCATGCCCAGAGACAACGATTCTATAATTACCTTCCTGTAACGTATATGGCCCGTGTAATGGACCGCAGGAGTTTGCATCGGCATATTCGCCAGTAAAGGTTTCAGCCATGGCAAAATTTTGCACTTTATTTTGGCGAGACAATACTTCGCCTGATTGAGCATCAACAAATGAAGTGTATGCTTCGGCCTCACCATTAAGTACATTTAAAACGATAGTTTCATAAACAATACGAACACCTTTGTCAGGTGTTGGAAATGCAGCTAAACGAGCGCGTTGAGGTTGAGCAAACCCTGGCACTTGGAACATTGTCCAAGTGTGGTCTTTTGGTAACGTTTTTACGTTGACCGCTGAGATTGTTTTTCCAACGCCACTGGCAGCTTTTAACCACGCTGCAGTAGCATCTAGTGTTGCTTCGCCTATTACGCCTTGATTGCCAGCAAGTGATGATGAAACATAAACTAAGTCATTGCCCTTTATAGCAATATTAACTCGACCGCCAAATGCAGCTGGCAGACCGTTAAATGTTTGTTCAAATAAAAGGATAGAGCTGTCTTTTATTTCATTCGTATTAATAAGTGTTAAGTTAGCCATTTCAGCTGCTGTCATATTAAATACAGAGGCGTTAGCTGCTAACCAACCGCGTGCTTTATCTTCTGCAGTTTCGCCCACTAAGCCAGCTTCAAGAACGCCATTTCGATTAATCAATGATTGAGGTGTACCAAACATGTTCCAACGAGCTTCAAAACCTTTGTTTTGTACCCAGTTTAACTGTGTTTGTGACGGTGATAGGCTAACGGCCTTGCGTGAATCGAAGTCCGCTAGTCTTGCTTTATGATGATCAAGTACACCTGCCGCCATCGTTGTAGAAGGCAGAACCGCTAAGCCTAAGGCCAAACCAACTCCAACGTATAACGGGGTATGCTTGATTTTTTTTAACCAATGCGTATTCATGTGATTTTCCCATTTATTATAATTTAAGTTTTTATTTGTATAAAAATCACTCAAAGAATAATTCACATGAAACACGATCGTAACGGGATGATCACCTATCAAAACAAGGGGATTCCCCCTATAAATAAAACCCTTTTTATTACTTATTCTTTAACCTATTAATAAATAGCAATAATCCAGACACAGACAAAATAAATGTCATGATTCCAAATAAGATATTCTGAGCATTATTAAAACTACCTTCATCAAAATAATCCATAAAATGAAGTTTAAACATCAAATTACGGATTCTGCGATTGTCCGTAATGTGCCCTATTACCTGTCCGTCTGAATGTCTGACATAAATGGCCGTATTAGTTTTATCGTTTAGCTTAACTTGCCACCCTGGGTTTTGTTCACCAGGAAACGCAAAACTGACGTCCTCTAAATAAGTCACGTTACTAAGTAATTCGTTTTTGTTCGTTAACGAAATTCCGTCATTGATTTTATAGGAACTCATGGCGATAGATTGAGCCATGTCTTTGTCTAAATATACAGTTTTGCCGGTATTCACATCTAACAAATGGTTATTTTGTTGTTCTTTGGAATGTGCGTTTTTAGTATAAGATATTTTATAAACCAGTTGTCCCGCAATATTTACAAGGCTAAGTTGAGAAAACGGTTTCACATTTAACGCTTCGACAGCCAATAATGGCTTTACATTTTTTACTGTTGCGAGCGAATATTCAGTCCTTTTTCTATTGTCGTTTCCCGTAAAGTCTCCAAAGGACATTAAATTAAAAAACAATCCTGTCGCGACCCAAATAAACAACTGAACACAGACCATTGCCGATAACCATTTGTGCAACGAACTATTTGATTTTAAGATATTAAACGGAGGGAGTTTCTTTCCTTTAAACAGTGGCTTAATCAATTTAATGTACAGCAATACAAGTCCGCTGATCGTAGCAATTAATGCCAAAACCGTAATGACCCTTAATAATATATTATCTACGTTTTCACCCGTCGTATATTCCATAATATGAAAACGCCACATCCAATCAAACAAACGCCAATAATCATGTCTAACAGTGACAATTTCACCACTTAATGAATTAATATAAACCGTGGTTGATGCCAAATTTCCAAAAGGGATTTTCCACATTGGTAAGTAACGACTAGAGACTTCGTCTGGCGCTGATTGGCCAAAGTATTGAACTTCATTTTGCAATACCTTTACATTTTCTAAATTTGTATTGTTAACCGCCGTAGTAACAAGCTGTAGAACATCTGCTTTAGACAATTCAACTAACGTTTCACCTGACTGAGCATTTTTATAGGTCTTAGGTTTGCCCTTTAAAGAAACTTCATAAATTGGTTGGTCATTAACTTTAAATAACCTTAATGCCGTTAACACTTCAAAACTTGATGAATCATGTTTATGAAACTCACCAGCAATTTGCGTTTGAGTAATGATTTCATTAGGCGATAAATGAATTTCAGAAGGGGTTATTAAATTTTGATCCCTATTTACATTTTTAGTTGCACTCAGTTCGGACTCACCATGTATAAAATGAATATCCATAGTGACCATATAAAGCCCCGTTAGTGACCAGACTAATACTTGTAGCCCAACAAAACCCATAATCCATTTGTGCATTGTTTTTGAAATTCTGTACAAAATTTAACTCCGTTCTTTTTTTCTTATTATATAAATTTTATTTTTAATCGCGGATTAACTTAGAGATACGCTTCAGCCCAATAGCTTTTATAGGCAAGTTGTTCAACGGTATTATCTTCATACCTGATGTACATAGTCCAAACCATGACCGGTTGAGCACATAGGCCTACCAACAGTTGCGAACGATATATATGAAACGTGTTAACGTTCTTATCTACTTTAGCCTCAGTAAATTCAGTAAACGCTGAATGATCAATTGTGCTTAGAAAAATAGGTATTTGTCCCATATTCATATTTTCAGCCTCTAACCACACTTTATTTACGATCTTTTTACTGAAAACGAGTAAGGAATTATTTTGTTCTGCCATAATGTATTTGGCATTGATCAAAACATTGGTATTTTTCGTAGATTTAATCAAACAATTATCAAGCTTTTGATCAGGTTTATAGTTATTAGAGCGTGTACCTAAATCAACGCAAAGATCTGAGAATCCAGAAAAGTAATTTGTTTGATTATTTTCAGTACACCCCTGTAGAACAAATAACAAACAGGTAAATGCAACGAATAAATAGAGGTTTGTTTGAATTTTAGGCACTCGTGTTCTCTTATCGTTGATATTACAAAATATAATGACCTTCGCCGCTGTTATTTTACGGCCAAAGTCTTTATTATGCACGCCGCATAACACTCTTTACCTTAGAGTTTTGGTTAATTTACCGCCAAAATCTCAAAAAGAGTCTAAAATTTAGAACTTTAATACAATAATTTTCACGGGTAGTGGAACCATACTATGACAACAACAACAATTGCTCACCCAGAGTACAACTACAAGGTCGTTAGACAGTTTGCTCTAACTACTGTTTTGTGGGGTATCATTGGTATGAGCGTAGGTGTATTGATTGCTGCGCAATTAATATGGCCTGCACTTAACTTCGATACACCTTGGTTAACATTCTCAAGACTACGTCCATTACATACTAACGCGGTTATATTTGCGTTTGGTACTAGTGCTTTATTTGCAACGTCATATTATGTCGTTCAGCGTACCTGTAAAGTTCGTTTGATCAGCGATAAAATTGCAGCCTTTACCTTTTGGGGTTGGCAAGCAATTATCATTTCTGCGGTCATCACTTTACCTTTAGGTTATACAACATCTAAAGAGTACGCAGAACTAGAGTGGCCAATCGACATAGCTATTACTTTTGTTTGGCTTGCCTACGCCTATGTATTCATTGGCACATTAGCAATTCGTAAGACCAGTCATATTTATGTTGCTAACTGGTTCTATGCTGGTTTCATCGTAACCGTAGCTATTTTACATTTAGTAAATAGCCAAGCGATTGCAGTGAATGGCATGAAGTCTTACTCCGTATACTCAGGCGCCGTTGATGCGATGGTACAGTGGTGGTACGGGCATAACGCCGTTGGTTTCCTGCTGACCGCTGGCTTCTTGGGCATGATGTATTACTTTGTTCCAAAACAAGCTGAACGTCCTGTTTACTCTTATCGTTTATCAGTTGTTCACTTTTGGGCTTTAGTATCTTTATATATTTGGGCTGGCCCACATCACTTACATTACACGGCTCTACCAGATTGGACTCAGTCTGTCGGTATGGTTATGTCTGTTATTCTATTTATTCCATCATGGGGTGGCATGATCAACGGTATCATGACGTTGTCTGGTGCATGGCATAAACTTAAGAACGATCCAGTGTTACGTTTCTTAATCGTGTCCTTATCATTTTATGGTATGTCTACATTTGAAGGCCCTATGATGGCAATCAAGTCAGTAAATGCCCTTTCACATTATACCGACTGGACTATAGGCCACGTACATTCAGGTGCCCTAGGTTGGGTTGCAATGATTTCTATTGGAGCGTTGTATCACTTAATTCCACGTCTTTACGGTAAAACAAGAATGTATTCTAACCACCTTGTAAATAACCATTTCTGGTTACATACCGTAGGTGTTGTTTTATATATTGTTGCTATGTGGATTTCTGGTGTTATGCAAGGCTTGATGTGGAGAGCGGTAAACGCAGACGGTACGTTAACCTATAGTTTTGTTCAGAGCTTAGAAGCTTCAAAACCATTCTACATTGTTCGCTTTATTGGTGGTGTATTCATCGTCGCTGGTATGTTGGTAATGGCTTATAACGTATTCAAAACGGTTCGTGGTGCTAAACCACAACAAGAAGAATACCCAGTAGCGGCATAAGGAGAAGATTTATTATGGCAACTAACCATCATGAGAAGATAGAAAAAAGCGTTCCGCTATTAGTTATCTTTACGATTATTGCAATTAGTTTTGGTGCATTAGTGGAAATTACGCCACTGATGTTCCAAAAAGATACCACCACACCTATTAAGAACTTACGTGCTCTAACCGCGCTTGAAATGGAAGGAAGAGACATTTATATCCGTGAAGGTTGTAATAACTGTCACAGCCAAATGATCCGTCCATTCCGTGCAGAAGTTGAGCGATATGGACATTATTCAGTTGCTGGTGAGTCTGTGTGGGATCATCCGTTCCTGTGGGGCTCAAAACGTACAGGTCCTGATTTAGCTCGGGTAGGTCAACGTTATAGTGACGATTGGCATTATGCTCATTTAATAAACCCACGTGACGTTGTTCCGCAGTCTAATATGCCAGGTTTTCCTTGGTTAGCAGAGAATGAGTTAACGGGTGAATATATAGCTGAGAAATTTAGAGTGTTTAATCGATTAACTGAAGGCAAAACACACAAAGATGAGAATGGTAATTACATTCCTCTTTATTCGGCTGAAGATATTGCCGGTGCTAAAGCAGCAGTTGAAGGAAAAACAGAAATGCAGGCGCTAATTGCGTATTTGCAGCAACTAGGTACCCACCTTAAGTAATCTTATGGACTACGGAACATATCGCGGTATCTACACTTTAATTTTATTAGTTTTATTTTTAGGTATTGTTTATTTTGCTTACAGCAAAAATCGTAAAGATGACTTTGAAGATATTGGCGCATCAATTTTAGATGACGAAGATATTAAAAAAGATGTTAATAGTGAAATAGACAATAGCCCACGTAAAAAGGAATCATCAAATGATAATGACTGATTTTTGGAGCTGGTGGATCATCATCTTAACCTTGTTCTCCATCGTAGCTTGTTTTTGGATCATCACGCTTAACCTAAAAAACTACACTCATGTAGGTGAAGGTGAATCAATGGGACATGAGTTCGACGGTATCGAAGAGCTTAACAACCCATTGCCAAAATGGTGGACTTACACATTCTACTTTATCTTAGTTTGGGCTGCTTTTTACCTAGCGCTATTTCCAGGTTTAGGTAACTATGAAGGCTTATTAGGTTGGAAAAGTTCTAACCAAGGTATAACAACATTAGCTGAGTCACGCGCCCTTTCAGAAAAAGCGCAAGCAGAAGGTTTGCTAATTGACTTAGATCAAGAGTTAAAACGTGCTGAAGAAGTATATGGTCCAGTATTTAAAAAGCTAGCTGACCAACCTATTCTTGATTTGGCTTATGATGAAGAAGGCTACAAAGTAGGCCAACGTTTGTTCTTACAAAACTGTGCTTTATGTCATGGTTCTGATGCAAAAGGCTCTACTGGTTTTCCTAATCTACGTGATAATGACTGGTTATACGGCGACTCACCTGAAGCTATTAAAACAACATTGTTACATGGTCGTAAGGCAGCAATGCCTAGTTGGGAAGCAGCTCTAGGCGACCAAGGCATTCAAGAGATGACTGAGTACGTGTTACAACTAGCAGGCCGTAAAGTTAATACAAAGTTAGCTAATGCGGGCGAAGCTAAATTCGGTATGTGTGCTGCTTGTCATGGTAACGATGGTAAAGGTTCATTAGCTCATGACTTACCTTTTGGTGCACCTGACTTAACGGATAACATTTGGTTA
>CAWUUQ010000229.1:0-13784 GCA_963925625.1 uncultured Psychrosphaera sp. | reverse complement strand
CACTTAAACAAAGCGATGATCCTGAATCAGAAAAAGCCCGATATTTTAATGCAGTGGAAAATACCCGAGCCGACATTATTCAAATGACGGAACGCATGAAAGATCAATTGCCTAAAGATGCTTTGGCTATTTTTGACGTTTACCAGCAGCTACTAGAAGCTGCTAGTTTAGGTAATGAAGTTGTCAGTAAGATTGATCAAGGTTGGTGTGCGATCTCGGCACTAAAGATTGTCGTTGAACGCTATATTTCTGAATTCGAAAAAATGGAAGACCCATATATTCGTGAAAGAGCGGTTGATGTTAAAGATTTAAGTCGGCGTTTATTGGAGTATCTTACTACTCAATCAAGGAAGACCATTGAGCTGCCTGAATCAGCAATCATTATTGCAGAAGAAGTAACGGCCTCAATGTTAGCTGAGATTCCAAGGGATCGAATTAAAGGTATTGTGTCATTTAAAGGCGCTGAAAATTCTCATGCCGCTATTATGGCTAGAGCCTTGGGCATTCCAGCTGTTTTAGGCTTACGAGACGTTCCAATATTTCAACTCAATGACATTGACATCATTGTTGATGGATATAGCGGTAAAGTGTTTATTGCGCCAAATGACACCATTGTTGAAGAGTACCGCCGTTTAGAAACGGAAGACCGAGCTTTTTTTAACTTATTAAAACTCGAAGCCGATGAATTTGCACAAACTGCGTGTGGGCATAGAGTGACAATGTTTATCAACTCTGGCATGGGGTTTGATAGTGATATTGCCGAACAGCAACAAATTGAAGGCATCGGGTTATATAGAACAGAATACTTGTTCATGATGCGTCAAAACTTTCCATCAGAGGCTGAACAACAACGTTATTACCATCAAGTCTTATCTGAATTTTGCGGCAAACCCGTGGTAATGAGAACATTAGACGTTGGTGGCGATAAACAGTTACCGTATTTTCCAATTATTGAAGAAAACCCATTTTTGGGTTGGCGAGGCATTCGTCTTACTCTTGATCATCCCGAAATATTTTTAGTTCAAATAAGGGCGATGATTAAAGCCAATATTGGCAATGGTAACTTACATATTATGTTACCAATGATCGCAGACATTGGCGAAATAGACGAAGCTAATCGACTGATTAATCAAGCGTTTAGTGAGGTTTGTCAAGAGTGTGATCAGGTATACCAAGATAAAATCGAACAGACTGAAAAACAGTCATTAGAACAAAACAAAGACTCAACAGCAGCAGTCACAGTTGCAAGGCCAGTTAGACCTAAAGTCGGCATTATGATTGAAGTACCAAGTATGATATTTCAATTGCATAAATTAAAAGGCAAAGTCGATTTTTGTTCCATAGGCACAAACGATTTAACCCAGTACTTATTAGCTGTTGATCGAAATAACGACAAAGTTGCTAGCCTATATGATGCTTATCATCCAACGGTATTGACGGCGATAAAAATGATTGCAGATATTACCAATGAAATTGGTATTCCATGTAGTGTTTGTGGTGAGTTAGCCGGTGATCCTGGAGGCGCAATGTTATTAACTGGCATGGGCTTCACACAATTAAGCATGAATACGCAAAATATTCTTCGCGTAAAGTGGGTCCTTAAAAAGGCAGAGCTGGGCAGTCTTGAAAAACTGGTTGAAGAAGTTCTTCATTGCACAAGACCTGATCAAGTTAAGTTTAGAGTGAACAGAACCATATTAAACATAGGCGCAGCAAGCATATTACGAGCGGGTAATTAAGATGGACTTACTGTGACAGACATCATTTATTATACGCCGTTGTTAGGATTTTTAGCTGGATTTTTATCGGGTTTGTTAGGCATTGGTGGCGGCATTGTTATCATTCCATTTTTGCTTTATTTGTTTCCGCAAATACCGGAAGTGAATCAAGACAATGTCGCTATTATTGCTATTTCAACGTCATTATTCACAATTTGCATTACGGCATTTTCATCGGGAAGAAGTCATTATAAAAATGGTAATGTAAACTGGCAATTAACTAAGCCAGTAGTGCTAACAGTTGCTATTGGGGCACTTGTAGCATCACAAATTGCGGTGCTTTTGTCGTCAGCATGGTTAACTAAGATATTTGCTGTTTTATTGATATTAATGGCATTTCAAATGTGGCGAGGCAAACATGATGTCCACACAGAAAATATAGAGGTTGGCAAAGGTAAACTTGCTTTTGGTGGTTTTTTAACAGGCTCTTTAGCGGCGATGGCAGGTTTAGGCGGTGGCGCTATTTTAGTGCCTTACATGACTTACATCGGGATTCATATCCGACAGGCCATCGCAACGGCGGCAATTTGTGGCGTTGTAGTCGCAACGTTTGGTACGTTAGGTTATATGTGGGCAGGATGGCAGTGGACACAATCGTCAGATTTTATCGGTTTTGTACATTGGCCAACCGCTGTAATGATCATGGCGTTTTCCTATTTTTCAGCTCCATTAGGTGTTAAAGCAGGACAAAAATTACAACAAGCTCAATTAAAGAAGGTTTTCGCCATTTTTATGTTGTGCGTTTCAATTAAATTATTAGTAGAGGTATTTCAGGTTTGGTAGATCCAATTATTTTTCCACAAATAGACCCCGTTATTTTTTCAGTTGGTCCCATTGCAGTGCGTTGGTACGGCTTAATGTATTTAATAGGACTTGGTTTTGCTTATTTCTTAGGAATGAAAGCCGTAAAAAGTGGTCGTTCCCCATTTTCTGAACAACAGCTAAGTGATTTATTATTCTATGGCTTTATGGGTGCCATTTTAGGTGGTCGCATAGGATATGTGTTTTTCTATCAATTTGAGCGATTTGTCGAAGATCCAAGTTATCTATTTATGATCCACCAAGGTGGCATGTCTTTCCATGGCGGGCTTCTTGGTGTTATTGCTGTACTGGCCATTTTCAGTAGAAAAACCAAGCTTAGCTTATTGCAGATTGGCGACTTTGTCGCACCGCTAGTGCCGGTAGGATTAGGCGCTGGGCGATTAGGCAACTTTATGAACGCGGAATTATGGGGACGTACCACAGATGCACCGTGGGGAATTGTGTTTCCTAATGCTGGACCGCTACCTCGACACCCGTCACAGTTATATGAGTTTTTCTTAGAAGGTTTTGTATTATTCGGCATTGTTTATTGGTATTCAAAAAAACCAAGAGCGGTCGGCTCCGCAAGTGGACTGTTCCTGATGGGTTATGGCACATTTAGATTTATCGTTGAGTACTTTAGACAGCCAGATGATCATTTAGGACTATTAACATTGGGAATGTCGATGGGTCAGTGGTTGTCATTACCAATGGCATTGGCCGGTTTAGCATTAATGGTGTGGTCACTAAAGAACAACCCAAAAGCCGATAACGGCAAATTAGTAGCAACGGAAAAATAATATGAAACAGTATTTAGATTTATGCCAACGTATTGTTGATGAAGGTACATGGATTGAAAACAAACGTACTGGTAAACGTTGTTTGACCGTTATTAATGCAGAGTTAAATTATGATGTTGGCAATAATCAATTCCCAATGATCACAACCCGAAAAAGCTTTTGGAAAGCTGCAATAGCTGAACTTTTAGGTTACTTGCGAGGTTATGACAATGCTGCTGATTTCCGCGCGATTGGTTGTAACACGTGGAATGCCAATGCCAATGACAATGAAGCGTGGCTGAATAATGAGCATCGTAAAGGTGATGACGATATGGGCCGTGTTTATGGCGTGCAAGGTCGAGGCTGGGCAAAACCTGACGGTGGTTCAGTTGATCAACTCAAAAAACTGGTTGATAACTTAAGCAATGGCATAGACGACCGCGGCGAAATATTGTCTTTTTATAATCCAGGTGAGTTTCATATGGGCTGTCTTCGTCCTTGTATGCATACTCATACATTCTCACTGTTAGGCGACACCTTACACTTAACCAGTTATCAACGTTCATGCGACGTCCCATTAGGTTTAAATTTTAATCAAGTTCAGTGTTTTGTATTGTTGGCGTTAATCGCACAGATTACCGGAAACAAAGCGGGTAAGGCATATCATAAAATTGTTAACGCGCATATTTATGAGGATCAGTTAGAACTAATGAGAGATGTGCAATTAAAGCGCACACCTTTTGAATCGCCAAAGCTGCACATTAATCCAAAAATAAAGTCATTGGAAGACATTGAAACTTGGGTGACGTTAGATGATTTTGAAGTAGAAGGTTATGAGTGCCATCCTGCAATTCAATATCCATTTTCGGTATAAAACGGCGTAATACTTTGTAACAATTAAGAGCAGGAAAATTTACGTTTTTTTCTCCTTTTGTTAGACAAAACACCTCCCTATGTTAGGCTTACTACACAAATAAATAGGTTAAATTGTTAGTAAGCCTTTGATAGAGAAAGTGTTATGAACTTTGTGGCGTTAGCCATTCCCGTTTTTTTAGTGCTAGTTGTAATAGAATTATTAGTCGATCGTTACAACGTTAAACGTTTTGATAAAACCAGTACTTACTCTTTTAACGATTCAATTAATTCACTTAATTTAGGTGTATTAAGTCAATTAACAGGCCTCGCCAAAAAAGTTCTGCAGTTTACTGTTTATGCCGTTTTATTTCCTTACATCGCGTTGTTTGACCTTGGTACTGACCATTTAGCAATTTGGATTGCAGGCTTTATTGCCTATGACTTTTGTTATTACTGGTATCATCGCTTGTCTCACGAGATTAATGGTTTGTGGGCATCCCATGTCGTGCATCATCAAAGCGAAGAATATAACTTAACTACAGCATTACGTCAGACAAGTGGCGGCATCATTAATTTCCTTTTTTACCTTCCTTTAGCGGTTCTTGGATTTGAGCCAATCGTTTTATTGGCGGTAGGATCTTTAAATTTGGTTTATCAATTTTGGGTGCATACGCAACATATCGACAAAATGCCTCAATGGTTCGAAGCCATATTTGTTACACCAAGTCATCATCGTGTACATCACGGACAAAACCTTATTTATTTAGATAAAAACCATGGTGGAGTCTTCATTATTTGGGATCGGTTGTTCGGTACTTTTCAACTCGAACTTAAATCAGAGCCAGTCTTTTACGGTGTCACCACTCCTTTAGCAAGTTGGAATCCTATTTGGGCAAATTTGTCGGTGTATTCGGGACTAATTAAAGATACAATGCGCACGAAAAAATGGTCTGATAAATGTAAAGTGTGGATTGGAAAAACAGGTTGGCGGCCATTGGACGTTATAACTGAAGATGAAAGCGTGTCTAATGATTCTTCAAAAACGACCTTTCAAAAATTTGATGTAACCTTGACGTTACAGCAAAAGGTTTATGTAATCTGGCAGCATGTTTCGACCTTGGTCATTTCTTTAGTAATATTGTATCAAGCACCCAATATCCCAATCTGGTTTAATGTGATTAGCATGTTAACCGTTGGATTTGGCTTGTATAGCTTAGGTTGTGTACAAGAACAATCTAAATACGCAAAGTTTCTAGAGTTTATCAAAGTTACATTATGGATTTGTTTTGTATTGTTAAGTCCATATCAGTTTATTCATCCACTTGAGATATCGATCATTTGGGGTTTTGTCAGTTTAGCCTTGTTATCGGCCGCTTATAAAATCAGTTTCAAATCAAATTTCAAACAATTATTTTCAGGAAATTAAGATGCTTATAAAAACTAAAACAAAAGCATTTCGACAACATAAAGTATCTGCTGCCATTCTATTATCACTTATTTCAACGGCGAGTTTTGCCGAAGAAACGAATAAAGGCATAGAAATTATTGAAGTAAGCGCTCAAAAGCGCATTGAACGTATTCAAGATGTGCCTATTACCATCACCGCATTTAGTGAAGCTGATATAGAAAAAATGGGCATTCAAAATGCCAATGATCTTGGATTAATTACTCCAGGATTAGAAACGAATAATGCGACCGCTACGCAAACTACGTTCAATATCCGCGGTATCACCACCAATGACATGGGTATTGGTCTTGATGCTGCGGTTGCGGTTTACATTGATGGCGTTTATGTTGGCCGTCGGGGCACTTCAAATTTAAATTTTAATGACGTTGAGCGTGTTGAAGTCTTAAAGGGCCCACAAGGTACTTTGTTTGGCCGTAACTCTGCGGCGGGTGCAATTCATATCATCACTAAAACACCTACAGATGACAACGAAGGCGCAATTAAATTTACCTTAGGTAATGATAATAAACGCAAAGTTGAATTTTCTAGCAATATAAAAATTAACGACGACATGTCATTTCGCGGTAGTTTTAACTCCAATCATCGTGGTGGATATCTTGATATAAAAGATAGCCATGAGAAGTATGGCAATCAACGTGATTGGTCAATGCGAGGCGCTTTGTTATGGGATGTGTCAGCAGAGACACAAGCTATATTCCGTGCTGATTTTAATGATACCAATCAGCAGGCTCGTCCATCAGTTTCTCTAAATACCAGTTATGGCAGTGGTGATCCATTTGCGCCAATTGAGTTTGACTTTGAAGGTAAAGAAACTCGTGAAGCCGGTGGAGTGTCAGCCGAAGTTACTCATACCGTGGATGACTTAACGTTTACGTCTATTTCTGCGTATCGCCAGTTTGTTCGTTTTAACGCAATGGAAGACGATGGTTCGGCGATGGAACGTGCTTATTTTCAAAGTGTTCTAGATGAAGATCAAAAACAGTTTAGCCAGGAGTTTCGAGTTTCAAATGAAACAGGCAACTTAAAGTGGACCGCTGGCGCAACGTTCTTTTATGAAGACATAGAACAAGATGTGACGCCTACCTTTAACACCTTAAGTTTTGACGCATTGGCGATTGTACAGCTAGGACTGGATCCACGAATATTGCCGCAGTTTGGTTTTGGTCAAGGGGTTGCTGGCGCGTATATGCAACTAGGTCCTCTTCAGGCACGACAAGCAGTTGCTGCAGAAATACAACGAAGAATGATGGATGGGATGAGTTTTGAACAAGCTCAAGGTTCGGTTGGCCAAGACTTAGTAAATGCTAATGTCGATAAGTTGTTTGCTCAACATACTGAACGTTTTAATCATCAAGCGACAACGGCCAGTACGGCGATTTATTTTGATGGTACTTATGCAGTAACCGACAAACTAGATTTAACATTTGGCGCGCGTTATACCTACGATGACAAAACGTTTAAATTGTCTTCGTCACCGCAGAACTTTTATACAGTGCCCTTTAGTTTGTCAGGCGAAGGTATGCCAATAGGTGAAGTGCCATTAGCGGTCGCATTCCAACCTGAGAATGCGGAACAAGAAGAAACTTGGTCAAAATTGACGCCACGCGCGGTTATCGATTACAAATGGACTGAAAATCTAATGACGTTTGTATCGTACGCAGAAGGTTTTAAGTCTGGTGGGTTTAATGGTTTAGGTAAGGCCGATCCGGTAAAAGAAGAAACCGTTAAAAATACGGAAATTGGCTTTAAGTCTACGTGGGCTGACAATAAATTTAGATTAAACGTTTCTGCTTTTGATTATAAATACAAAAACT
Organism: uncultured Psychrosphaera sp.; assembly: GCA_963925625.1. Classification (GTDB taxonomy): domain Bacteria; phylum Pseudomonadota; class Gammaproteobacteria; order Enterobacterales; family Alteromonadaceae; genus Psychrosphaera. The sequence goes on along the minus strand of CAWUUQ010000229.1, from coordinate 6,289 downwards.
TACAGCAACTTGAGTTATTCGGTTCACCAATACCTACATACAACTTAAGAAATGTTGACGCTGAAGGTGAAGGTTTTGAAATTGAAACGATACTGCAAGTTACGCCAGATCTAATATTAACGGCTAATTATGGCAGAACCATTGCTGAATATACTAAGTGGGACTTCTTTGCTGGTGAAACCGCAAGTGACAGTCGAGTAGGTGAGCCAATTTCTGGAATGCCAGAAAACCAAAGTAATATTCGCGCGGATTATTACTTTGAGGGTTTAGATGGGCAGTTTAACTTTCATGTTAGTTATTCACACACAGGTGAAAGAACACAAGGAGTTGAAGGCCCGAAGTTAGCAGTTCTACCATTTGAAGCTGGTACAGTAACAGGCTTAACGGCAAACAATAGAATTGAAAGTTATGACATGATCAACACACGATTAAGTTGGACTAGTGATAACCATCCAATTTATGTTGCCTTTTTTGTGAATAACGCCACAGACACCGAATACTTGCTACAAGTAGGCGGACAAGCCATGGCATTAGGCTCGCCTATTGCAACGCCGGGTTTACCAAGAATGTACGGTGTTGAGTTTGGAATGGAATTTTAAAATAAAGCATCTACAATTTAGAATGTAAGTTGATAAAATAAACCCCAATTCATATTGGGGTTTTTTATTACGGATAATAAAGAATAGGCAATAATTACAGGGAGCAATGTCACATGGAATATTTGGATAGCATTGGAGAGTTGATACTGATTTTTGTTTTATTATTATTTCTCGTTGGAATAAATAAAACGAATCAGTTTCCAACTCGGTTTAGAAATTACCTTACGGCTGCATTGTTATTTATAATTGTAACTGCATCTTTTGGAGCCGTCCGGTTTGCGGGGTTTACTCAAGTCTCAGCTCTTCACGATTTACTGTCTTATCTCAGTACTCACTTTGCAATGATCATTTACGTTTTTAGCCTCCCTTTTGTACTGCTATCTGCTCAAAAAGAAAGTGTAGGTCGTCGTGAACGAAGAGGTTCCTTAGATAATAATAAAGTGCTTCGGTTTGCTCGTTATACACTTTTGCTTACGTTGCTAATAAATGCAGCTATCTTTTATTTTAATCTACAATTTTTAACACTATTTACCGACATAATGTTAGTTATTGGTTTTGTACTATTTATGTTAGTAACACGAGCAAAACGTTTATTATCAGGGGCGGTTTTATTTTTGATTCTTGTTCCAGCTACTCAATTAATTGGCGTTAATGAAGACTTAACCATGGCGATATTCCATATATTACTTGCGACGCACTTTGCTCTTATCCATAGAATTTTTAGTAATCAGAACATAAACAGAACTAATGCTCAGGAATACGTCTGATTTGATTTATAATATTTTCAAATTGAAAAAGGGCTAGTTATGACTCAAAACACAAACACATCACCAATATCCAGTTCAATCACTATAGAACGCGTTAAAGAAATCCAAAGCTGGAACCAAGATAAACGAATGAAATATTTGTTAATGCAAATGTTAGAACAAAAGCAGGTGTGGATTTTAACGGATGAACATGGCGCAGTAATGTTAACGACAGAAGACGCTGATTGCATTCCAGTATGGCCGCATCAAGAGTTTGCAGAGCAATGGGCAACGGGTGATTGGGCAGGCTTTGAGGCTAAAGCAATTTCGTTAAAAGATTGGCGCAATAAATGGACTCGTGGTTTGGAAGATGATGAATTAGAGGTTGTTGTTTTCCCAATGCCCGATGAAGATGGGATTTTGGTATCGCCAGAGGAACTAGCATACGAGTTAGAACAACAAGAGCGTAAAGTTCACCCCAAATAGCACCGGTTATTTAGAGGTGAAAAATATCACGTCTTTGTCTACAAATGTAACGTCACAATTGTATTTATCAGCAAGCCATAAAAAAGTTTGCTGACTAAAAAAGCTCACATGAGTTAAATCATTTTTGTAGTGCCAGCTCTTAAATCGTTCTTGATCAATGACTAGCTTGGTCATAATAGCCAAAACACCACTTTCTTTAACTAAACTAAATAATTGCTCTACGGGCTTTGCAGGGTGATTAAAATGCTCAATGACTTCAGTGCAGGTCACAAAATCATACTGACGATTTAAAGGTGTTGTATCTGGTTGATAATATAAATCGTAAAGATTCATAAAAAAGCCTAATCGCTCTAATTCATGCGCTAACGCAGGGCCAGGACCACACCCAAAATCTAAACCTTCAAGCTCTATGCCTTTAAGCTCTAACTCTTCAGGTTTAATGATTGACTTGAATTTGGGCGCATTTTCTGTTGTTTTTATAGAGGCTTGTTTAAGCGAGTCATTAGATGAAAGTCGAGATAGCTCAATAATATCAGCACTGCTCGCCGCACTGTTATTAAACGCAATACCAAGTGCCTGATACCCCAATTCAGTTAACAACGGAATCGCGAGCCGACTTAGGAATGATAAATAACCAGGATCATTTAGCTGATTCTCGTGTTTATCGTATTCAGACTTTTCTAATTCCGCAGACAGGTGTTGATGTTTAGGAACAAATACCAAAAAACATTCAACACAACGAAAGTAGTCTCTACGTTTATCTTGATGGAAATGTGCGGCATTACAAGAACCGCACAGAGGACATTGGTTGGAGTGATTAACGCTTTTCAAACTTTAACATTGCCATATATTTAGCCATGTCTTCAGCAGAGCTTTCTGGACGAACATTTTTGTCGATCATTACAATTTTGCCCGTTTTATCTATATAAAAAGTATGGCGCTTTGCATAACCTAAAAAACTCACATCATAAGCATCGGCCACTTTAGCATCTGGGTCGCTAAGCAGTGGAAAATCTGCTTTTGTTTCTTTAGCAAAACGTTCGTTTTTCTCAACTTCGTCAGTACTTGCCATGAAATATTGAGCGTTAAAGACTTTTAATTTGTCGCCATTTTCTGCCAGCGATTTACATTCGATAGTACAACCATTCGTAAATGCTTTTGGAAACCAAGCAAGTACAACACTTTGTTTACCTTTGTAGTCGGCCAAAGAGTAAGTTTTTCCGTCACTACCAACTAAACTAAAATCTGGAGCTTGATCGCCTACTTTCAAAGAGGCTTGAGCCAATCCTGATACTAGCGCTAACGCAAGCGTTGTCACTATTGATATTGTTTTTAACATGTTGTTGTTCCTATTTATTTTTGTAAGTTGGTATACGTTTTATAAAAGCTATTCGATCATAAAACTTCATCTGCCTTAAAAGTAGAAACGACAAAGTCCAATGTAATTTCAAAAGGAATGGCTTCTATCAGCCGTAGCTTTTTCTCTACAGTTGTTTTCCAGCCAAATGGTGTCATTGTTAATAAATTATCTAACGCCTCTTTAGAGTCTATTAGAACTTGCTGTGAAATCGCTGTTTGATTTACGGAAACAAATCCAGAAGGTGATTTTGGAGGTTCATGTTGTTCAGGCTGATCATAGATAACACGTTTTAATTCCATTAAATGATTTGGCCCAGGTGAGGCTGAAATTATACAGCCTCCATTAGATAAAATGCGGCGACATTCTTCACCAACCAATGGCGCAAAAACATTCATGATGACAGTAACACTGTTATCGGCAAAAGGCAGATGTGCATTAGTTGCAACTGCATAATGTACAGCTTTGTTTCGTTTAGCAGCGTATTTACAAGCTGACTTTGAAATGTCGATACCATAAACAAGTATTGTATTTTCTTCTAAAGATGGCATTACATTTATCTGGGAAATTGTATTAGATAACACTTGCTGGACAGCATCCGTGTAATACCCTTCGCCGCAACCTAAATCTACAACGTTAAAGGTTTTAAGTTTGTTATGGGCATTGAACACGTTATCGTTAACTACCGTATCATTGACATTACCACTTATATTATTGGCTAAGTTCTCAGATATACCTTTTGAGATAGTCTGCGAGATAACTTGGCTCATCGCACGTTGTAAAAACGCATAGTGACCTAACTGTAAAAAAACTCTTCGCGCTAACACCATATTTTTGTCGTCGCCAGGTTGCAGAGATTTTTTTAACTGCACAGGCAATAAGTTTACGTATCCTTCTTTGGCATAATCAAAATGGTGCTTGTTGTCACATTTTAACGTGCTGTTATCAATGATTAGGCTGCTATAACAAATGGGGCAGCTAAAGTTTGGCAATGAAGGCATAGTTTTACTTTTATAAATGAAGACAGAACGGCTGAATTATAACTCAATCACTTTTAAAAAGGATAAAAAGCAGTAAAGGAAATAAAACGTATTGAACATATACGAATTATTGCCTATTAAATGTCCGAACAGCATGAATTACGACAAATAAATAGAAAAGAGTCTTTACCTTCATTAATCGCTAAGTATAATTGCCTGACTTTGTTGCAGGGGCGTAGTTCCAATTGGTAGAACAGCGGTCTCCAAAACCGATGGTTGGGGGTTCGAATCCCTCCGCCCCTGCCAAGTATCCAATTTCTATATTTGGTGCTTGGACATAAACATTTAAAACTTCAATAACTTAACTTCTTAACTTACTTTACATTTACCTTTTGTTCCGCTTTTGCGTATTTCCAATTCAGACTTATACTTACTATTTCCCTCGTAACGTTTTGGGTATTATGCGCCGTTTTTTTCTACTTATTATCTTTGGTCTTTTTTTCATACCATACAGTTTTGCTGAAACTGAAAACAATGAAGTTCGGTTTATTACAGAAGGCTTTGCGCCTTACCAGATTGTTGATAATTCAGGTCATTTAGTTGGAGGATTTAGTTATGCTCTGATTAAAAGCCTTACAGAAAGAGTCGCAATACAAGCGAAGTTTGAAGTGATGCCTTGGGCAAGAGCTTATAAAACGGTTCTTTCAGAGCCCAATACATTCTTATTTTCGGTCATTAGAAGCCGGAAGCGCGAGGGCCGATTTTTATGGGTAGGCAAGATCAAACAAGTCCATTTTCATTTTTATGGTTTAGCTGATTTGACTCCCATCGATCCATCCAAACCAGAATCTCTTTTTTTACATACCGTTGCAGCTGTTAGAGGAAGTATTGAGTTGGAGTTCCTTAAACAAATGGGATTTAGAGCGGGAAAAAACCTAATAGTCACAGAAAACTATGACGCAGCATGGCGGATGTTAAAAATTAACAGAGCGCAATTGGTGTATGGCGATGAGTTTGAAGTAGAGTCGGTTGCAAATCTATTTGGCGTTTCAACGGATCAATTGTCGATCAAACATACCCTAAATCAATCTTTAGACTTGTATCTAGTTGCAAATCGAAACTCAAGTAGGGTTTTAGTTAAGAAAATGCAGGATGAATTTTCTCAATTGATTAGGGAAGGGGTGATAGACGAATTGATAACATCTCCTGAATTATGGCTTGCTAAAAGCAAACCTCGAGCAAAAAATTAAAACTGCAATGGCATTACATTGGAAGTACGAATGTTAACATTTTGTGATTAGTGATAGTGACAAGGCATGATTTTCGTTATCATAAACTTCCTTATCATTTGAGTTGGTTTATTGTGTATACACGTCATCAATTAGATTGTTTACAGCAGCTTGGAATTAAACTTTTAGTACCTTCTGGTCTAGAGTCAGCTAATGTTGAAGCAAAAAACGAAACCAAAATCGAAGCCGATACGAATATACACACTACAGAATCTGCCGTAGCGTCAGTTAATGAAATTAACATAAAAAAAACATTGCTTGATGATCTACAAATCATGTTCCCGGATTATAAAATTGAAGGCAATCGCCTTATACTAACAGACTCGTTTAGCTGGTTGTTTCAAGGCAATACAACACGTGTAATTGCTACAAATACTCAACTAATTACACCGCTAGTTAACACCTTAACTGTAAAACAATTACGTCAGATTTGGTCGTGCCTTCAAGAACACGTGGTAAATAATGAAAACAAGAATTCAGCCTCTTAACCATTCACATATATCCGAAGTAATGGCTATTGAGTTAGCAACACATGTTGCTCCGTGGAGCGAAAAAACTGTTCAACAAAGTTTTGGGCCGCGTAGTCATAATGTTGGGTTATTCAAAGTAGATAAAAATCAATGGCAGCTTATTGGTTATTATTTTTCTGATCACGTTGCAGGCGAGGTTTCGCTCGAAAACATCTGTATAGATAAGGAATACCAAGGCAAAGGCCTCAGCCATATATTGATGAATGATTTATTTGAACACTCTAAAAATATTGGTGCGTTCGAAATGTGGTTAGAAGTTAGGGCATCTAATACACCGGCTATCAAACTTTATGAAAAGCTTG
>CAWUUQ010000228.1:0-2743 GCA_963925625.1 uncultured Psychrosphaera sp. | reverse complement strand
TCAATCATTTCAATGGAAACTAACTTGTCGTAGTCACCTTTAAGGTTGCGGTAATCCTCTTTTAATAAAGTCACTTTGTCTTCTAAACCAAGTTCCTTCACACGAGCAGATGCAAATTGAAACTGAGCATCTGAGATGGTGGTCGTTGTAACATGACAACCATAATTTTGTGCCGCAAAAATAGCTAATCCGCCCCATCCGGTACCAATTTCAATTAATGAGTCTTCAGGTGTTAACTCAAGTCGTTGGCAAATTAAATTAAGTTTGTTTAACTGTGCCGCGTCTAAGTCTTGAGCTTGTTCACTATAAATAGCAGAGGAGTACATCATTTCAGGATCTAAAAAACGGGTATATAGCTCATTGCCTAAGTCGTAATGCGCTAGTATGTTTTCTTTTGCGCCGTCGTGTGAATTTTTGTTCTTTTTATGAAATAGGATATTCTTAAATTTAGTTATCCAAGAGATGTTCTTTTCAATGTCATCGAGTTGCTGTTGACACACAACAAAAGCTTCAATTAGTTTTGTTAAATCTGGACTAGACCAATGTCCGTTGATATAGCTTTCTGCAGCGCCTATTGCGCCACCCGATATTAAGTCTTTAAAGACAACGGCATCATGAATGTTAATGCGAGCCTGAATACAAGCGTTTTTATCACCAAAAAAATGAGTTTCGTCGGACTCATGCATCTCAATGCCAACACCGGACACTTTTGACAATGCCGCAAAAACAATTTTTTGATACATATTAGAAGACCATATCGACTTCGACTCTCTGATAGGCGTGACTAACTTTTCCATTGTTGATTCCTTCTCAACCTGATGATTTTGGGTATGCAATAAAAGGTACTTTTTTAATAAACAACTTGGCTGCATGCCAATAAATCCCGCTAACAATTTTTAACGTCATTACAGGTGTTGTCATGATTAGCTTTAATAAATTTTGTTTATTAATCGCTACTTTTTTCAAGTTCAACGTTGCATCAAATACTTTGTTTTCTGGCGCTTTTATTTGCTCAGAATTGTCTTGTTGCAACAGCCAATTTTCAATTTGTACAAACATGCTTGTTTTTGGAGAACGTACTTTCCATCTATAATTCATGTTCATAGGCATAAACGGCGAAACGTGAAAGGCCTTTTTATTGGTTATAGGGTCATTACGTTGCTGAGCCCCAAGTTCGATCAAATAATAATGTTTTTGATTCCAAGGTGTATTACTAATTTCAGCTAACATATAACTACATTGATTGTTGTTGATGCAATTTTCGTCCGGATAATAGAAGTAAAAATTAATCGGGCTAAAGTACAAACCAAAACAGCGAGCTTGAGTCACAAGGATTATTCGGGCTGACGAAGGGTCGGTGGCATGCGTTTTTATGTCGACAGTAACTTTACCGCCCAGGCTTTGAATTTTTTCCATCACAGCTTGTTTTAAAGAAGCTTGATCACCAAGCTTTGTTTTGTCTGTGGTTAAAGAAGCGTGTTTAAAATGATCACGGCTTAATATTCGAAGTGGATTAAACCATCGGCTGCCAAGTACCCATGAGGTATTAAATAATGTGTGTTGCTCGTCTAAATCAATGGCCAGCATATACAGGTTATAGCTAAATTCATGATGTACAGGGCTGAATCGTCGATGCCTAATTTTGCCCTTATAGATACCACTATTTAGCGTGTCTGGTTTCACAGTTCACAACCAAATTTTCGACCAATATCAACACCACTTCTAACTCCATCTTCATGAAAACCATTGTACCAATAGGCGCCCGCAAAATGGGTTCTATTTTGACCACAAATAACGCCTCTTTGTTTTTGGGCTTGTTGTGAAGTTGTGCTAAATACGGGATGCATATAATTAAATTTACGAATGATCTTCTGTTTGTCTATTAAATCGGTTTTATTTAACGTAACACAAAAAGTTGGCTTTACATCAAGACCTTGCAGAATATTCATATTGTAAGTTACTGATGCTAAGTCATTTTCATTAGTAGATAACAAGTAATTCCAACTAGCCCAGGCGAGCTTTTTGGTTGGCAATAACGACGTGTCAGTGTGTAAAACAACTTCATTATTTACATAAGGCATTGCTGAAAGAATATTTTGTTCGGCTTGTGTTGCATCGGATAATAGGCCAAGCGTTTGATCTGAATGACATGTAAAAACCACTTCGTCAAACTCTTGAATCGTGTCATCTTCAAAGTGAATTTCCACAAAGTCTGCATGGCGTGTAACGGTTTTAATATTGGCATTAAGGACAATTTTATCTTTAAAGGACTGTACCAGTGGGGTGATGTAACTTCTTGAACCACCTGGAATAACATGCCATTGAGGGCGATCTTTTACATTTAATAAGCCATGATTATAAAAGAACTGTATAAAAAAGTTGAGTTCAAATTGCTTAACTTGATTTAGGCTTGAAGACCATATGGCTGCAGCCATAGGTAGAATATAATTTTGACAAAAATGGTCGTTAAATTTATGCGACTCTAAAAACTCACCTAAAGCAACGCCTTCTGGAATGTCGTTGTTTTCGTAATGCTGCTTACATAATTTATTAAACTTTAAAATTTGATTAATCAGCGACCAAAAAGAGGGTTTAAGTATATTTCTTCGCTGGGCAAATAAAGAGTTTAGATTATGACCGTTGTACTCTAAGCCTGTAGTTGGATTTACGACACTAAAACTCATTTCAGTTTGCTGTTTTGTTATGCCAATTTTGTCGAGCAGTCTTAAAAAGTTAGGATATG
>CAWUUQ010000227.1:0-5510 GCA_963925625.1 uncultured Psychrosphaera sp. | reverse complement strand
CGGCGGTTATTGCTTTTCCTAACAACGATGCATTGAAGTTGGCAAAGCTAAACTCGATGCCAAACGCAAACGTTTGAAAGGTAAATGTATCAAAGACTTGAACACTTAATACCGTGAAAAAAATAAGTAAAAACTTTGACTTTAAGAACAATGATAAAAACTCAAAAATCATGATCAACAAGAGCACATCAACAATTAATATAAAGGTACCAGGCAGCAATAATTCAGGTTTTTCTAGAAAAGCGTTTATATACATTGCTGATTGCGGAGTTTGATCAGCGATCATGCTGTGCCACTTCAACAGCATTGCAAATACGGCAATGGAAAGGTTAGCGATAACAATGCCATACATTAGTTTACGCGTCTCAAAGGCGTCGTCAGCAATATAAGTGAGCAAAATGGCAAATAGACTTGCATTAAATAAAATTGCAGAGCCGGGATTGACGAAAACGCCAGGCATGAGTTCAAAATAATAAAAAGTGGCTAATACAGTTTGTAAATATTGGAAGCTACCTATTACGATAAAAAGTAGGGCGATGCCAAATTGACTTCTAAGTCTAAATAACCCGGTAATTAATAGACCAACTAACAATGAGCCTACTATTAAACTTAATAAATGATCGATATTAATCTCGGGCATATTTCACTTCTTTAAATTTTAAGATGGATGCAAATTTCTGAGCGCACGATGAGAAATCTAAGTGTAAATAACAATTGCAGAAAAATCATCCTATAAACAAAAAAAGCTAAGCGATTTAACTCACTTAGCTTTTTAAATAACGTGTTTTATAAATGCTAACTTACGCAGTTAATGCGTCTGCGTCATACAATCTATATTTATTTAATATCAAATCGATCAGCATTCATTACTTTTGTCCAAGTCGCGACAAAGTCAGTAACAAGTTTATTTGCACCTTCATTTGTAGCATAAACTTCTGCTAAAGCACGTAACTGTGAATTAGAACCAAAAACCAAATCTACTCGACTAGCAGTCCACTTTTTCTCACCGGTTTTACGATCATGACCTGAATAAAGAGTATTTGATGCGCTTTCATCGGCAACTTCCCATTTTGTATCCATGTCGAGCAAATTAACAAAGAAGTCATTGCTTAATACACCTGGGTTATTAGTTAATACGCCTGATTTGTCATTGTTAAAGTTAACATCCAAAGTACGCAGCCCACCAAGCAAGGCTGTCATTTCAGGAGCCGTTAAGTTTAATAACTGAGCTTTGTCTAACAACAACTCTTCAGCAGGTACCGTATAGTCATTTTTTAGGTAGTTTCTAAAACCATCTGCAACTGGCTCTAATACATTAAATGACTCTGCATCAGTATTTTCTGCTATCGCATCCACTCGTCCTGGCGTAAACGGAACTTCAATTTCAATCCCGCCTTTTTTAGCTGACATTTCTAAGCCAACTGAGCCACCTAGTACAATCAAATCCGCGATTGAAACTGGCTTGCTAAATGATTGCTGTATCTCAGTGAAAACTTTTAACACTTTGCTCAACTGACTAGGCATGTTCACAGGCCAGTTACTTTGCGGCGCTAAACGAATTCTCGCGCCATTAGCACCACCCCGTTTGTCTGAACCTCGATACGTCGATGCAGATGACCATGCCGTATACACTAGCTCTTGAACGGTTAAACCAGACGAAACAATCGCGTCTTTTAGTTGTTGAATATTGTTTTTATCCAATGCATCACCATTACATGACGGCAATGGATCTTGCCAAATAAGATCTTCAGATGGAACATCATCACCTAAGTATCGAGACTTAGGTCCCATGTCTCTATGCGTTAGTTTAAACCAAGCTCGAGCAAAGGCATCTGCAAACTCTTCAGGGTTTTTATGGAAATGCTCAGAGATTTTCCGATACTCTGGGTCTACCTTCATTGCCATGTCAGCTGTTGTCATCATGATACCCACTTTCACGTTTGCATCTTCTGCATCTGGTGCATGGTTTTGTTCAGCTAAATCAATGGGTTCCCATTGGTTTTTGCCAGCAGGGCTTTTTGACAATTGCCACTCGTAACCCAATAACATGTCAAAATAAGTCATGTCCCAAGTTGTTGGTGTTGGTGTCCAAGCACCTTCAATACCACTTGTAATGGCGTCTCGACCTTTACCACTAACATGGCTATTCCTCCAACCAAAACCCATTTCTTCCATTGGTGCCGATTCTGGTTCTGCACCTAAATTAGACTCTTCACCTGCACCGTGAGCTTTACCAAACGTATGTCCGCCAGCTGTTAAAGCAACAGTTTCATAATCGTTCATTGCCATTCGAGCAAATGTTTCACGGATGTCACGAGCGGAGGCTAATGGATCAGGATGACCATCTGGACCTTCAGGATTGACATAAATAAGACCCATTTGAACTGCTGCTAAAGGCACTTCAAGTTCGCGGTCGCCTTTATAACGTTTATTGTCTAACCACTCTTTTTCAGCGCCCCAATAAATATCTTCTTCAGGTTCCCATATGTCTACTCGACCACCACCAAAACCAAATGTTTTAAGGCCCATTGAGTCTAAAGCGACATTGCCGGTTAATACAAATAAGTCAGCCCATGAAATTTTTTGACCATACTTCTGTTTTATAGGCCATAACAATCTGCGTGCTTTATCAAGGTTTCCGTTATCAGGCCAACTGTTTAATGGAGCAAATCGTTGATTGCCTGTACCTGAACCTCCACGGCCATCTCCTTCACGATATGTGCCCGCTGCATGCCATGCCATACGGATCATGAATGGACCATAATGGCCGTAATCTGCTGGCCACCAATCTTGAGAATCTGTTAATAACGTTTCTATGTCTTTTTTAACTTCTTTTAAATCAAGTGATGAAAACTCTTGGGCGTAATTAAAGTCGTCGCCAAGTGGATTTGATTTAGCATCATTTTGATGCAATATCTTCAGGTTCAATTGGTTAGGCCACCAATCACTATTTTTAGTTTGTGTTGATTTATCTTTATTAGAGCTTGCGCCACCCACGCGAGTGTTTGAGCCGTGCATAAAAGGGCATTTACCTGCATTGTTGCTATTGTTTTTATTCTGGTTGTTTTCCATTTAAATCGCCTTTATCCAAAAGTATTTATTTACTGATGTTTACTATAGTTATGTAAACCTACTTTAGACATCACATTAAATTGATTTTGATGTTCTAAAAAATTGAATGTGTAGACTATACGGTTAAAATCTTTTGGTGGTTCAAGTAATCAGAGTGTTTGGTATGACCGTATAATCAAATACAATGGTGTTTAACGAAGCAGGCCATGACATAAACGACTAACCATAGTTAAAGGATAATTTTGTGATTAAAAAAATGTTTGCAGGATTATTTAATCCTATAAAAAAGAAACGTAAGTTTTATGATATAAAGCTAGAACAAGCGATGCATGCTCAAAGACGCGGAGATATTAAGGCTTATGCCATGTTATCTGCTGAAGCTGAAACGCTCTGGGAAGAAATTCTGGAGTTAGAGAAACAACAAGAAGATTCGAAATTATAGGCTTTAAACACAGACTTAAAAATATAAGCCTATAAACACATTTTCAAAAATATGGAGCAATTCACAACTTAATGATTAAAAATATTCCAGACTTACAAAATAAGCTTCATGCAATTCTTGAATCAGCCGCCGGGTTGGAAGAAAAAGGCAAAGTTGCAGATTATATTCCCGCTTTAGCCAATGTTTCACCAAGCCTTAAAGGAGCTGCGGTAGCAACCATTGATGGAACGGTTGTTTCGTCAGGTGATAGTCAAACTCCCTTTTCTATCCAAAGTGTGTCAAAAGTATTTGGTTTAGTAATGGCAATGAACCGACTAGGTGACGACTTATGGAAACGTGTCAATATGGAACCGTCTGGACAACCTTTTAATTCAATCATTCAGTTAGAATGGGAGAAGGGTATTCCACGAAACCCCGTTATTAATGCCGGCGCGTTGTTAGTAGCCGATGTATTAGTTAGTCATTATTCGGCTAGCAAATTCGCCTTCTTAAATTATGTTCGCAGTTTAGCCAATGATGAGAGAATATTTATTGATCGCGATGTTTATAATTCGGAACTAGAGCATGGCAGTCGAAATGCTGCGCTTGCTTATCTGATGAAAAGTTTTGGCAACATTGAGGCTGATATTCCGGAAGTGCTTAATCATTATTTTACTCAATGTTCAGTAGCAATGAGTTGTGAACAGTTAGCAAAAAGTCTCTTGTTTTTAGCTAATAAAGGTATAGATCCAAAAACAAACAAAGAGGTTTGTAGTCGCAAAGATGCACACAGAGTGAATGCTATTTTGTCGACAAGTGGTATGTATGATCAATCAGGTGAATTTGCGTTTTCTGTTGGTCTACCAGCTAAAAGTGGAGTAGGTGGAGGAATTGTAGCAATAGTTCCTAACTATGGAGTCATTTGTGCTTGGAGTCCGCCACTCAACTCTTTTGGTAACTCAGTGATAGGCATGGATGTGATAGCAAAGATTGCCGAAGAATTAGGCTTGTCAATTTATTAGCTTCTTTAAAATGTCACTTTGTGAGCTAAGTATATTAAAAAAGCACCTTGAAAAATAACTTAACAAGGTGCTTCTAATTTTTGTTTTTAAAACATTTGATCAGGCTTTAATAAAAGTTTCATCAAAGTTAATCAATCAATTACAAAGTAATCGTATTTTTAAGGTGTTTTAATACATAAGCTATATGCGCCAGCACCCGAGTAAGAATTAACTCTCCAGTAGAAGTAACCTGAACCACTAGAATAATTAATTTCTTCAACAGAACTTGCAGATTCAGAGGTTGCTACCTTAGTCCAAGTACTGTTTAACCACTTGTATAAGCCTAAGTCAAAATCAGTTCCACCAGGACCCGCTAACTCTCCGCTATGTGTACCAGAAGCGCCTGTGTAGTAATAAGTCCCATTTGGCTCAACTTCACTGTCACCGCTGCCTGTTAATGAACCAGTATACTCCGTATAACCTGCTGGACATGATGCTGGTGGAGTACCGCCACCTTGAGCAGCAATTACTGCCGCAGCCGCATCAACAATACCGGTGCCACATTGACTACAAGAGCCCGGGAATGAACGAGCTGTATTTTTAAGATCTGTTTCTACTTCATCAGGCGTAATGGAAGGATTAGCCGCATACATTAATGCCGCTACACCAGCAATATGTGGCGTTGCCATACTTGTGCCTTGATAAAATGAATAATTATCTGATCCAGGTGTGCTTGAGCCTGAGTTAAGCGTTGATAAAACGCCATTGCTCGATACGTTGGTCTCGCCACCAGGAGCCGCTAAATCAACGGCGCTGCCATAGTTAGAATAGTAAGCTCGCGAACCGCTACGATTTACTGCAGCCACGGTGACAACTCCACTACAACTAGCTGGCGTAAAGTTTGCTGCATTTTGGTTCGAGTTGCCGGCAGCAACAATCACGGTAGAGCCGTTAGCTCTCGCTGTATTAATCGCTGATTGAGTTGTTGAAGGGCATGTACCAGAACCGCCTAAGCT
>CAWUUQ010000226.1:0-7273 GCA_963925625.1 uncultured Psychrosphaera sp. | reverse complement strand
AGGTCGTACAGCAAGAATTAAATCTACGCGATGGCTTATTCAAAATATGGTACGTAACGTTACGTTGGTTCACTCCGGTAGCTGTATTATTTGTTTTTCTAAACTTAATAGGGTTAGTGAGCTTTAGCTCATAACCGTTGTATATTAAATTGAGGATTTTCACTTGAAATCACAACAACAACCGTCATTTATTGATGCTTTAATACCTTTGCTATTTTTAATAGCGCTGCTGGCTGCATCAGTAGCTTTATATGGTGGTGATAGCTCTTATGGGCCTAACCAGATAGTACTTTTACTTGCTACTGGGGTAGCGTGTTTAATTGGTCTAAAAAATGGCTATAGATGGAATCAACTTGAAGAAGCAATGGTTCATGGTATTTCCGTATCCATGGGTGCCATCTTTATATTGTTAGCCGTAGGTTCACTAATAGGCACTTGGCTATTAGCAGGTACCGTTCCAACACTTATTTATTATGGGTTGGAGTTATTAAACCCAGACTGGTTTTATGCAGCAGCTTGTTTATTAAGTGCCATTGTAGCCATGAGTATAGGTAGTTCTTGGACTACAGCTGCAACGGTCGGTGTAGCATTAATGGGCATTGCAACTGGCATAGGTATGTCTCCTGCGATAGCTGCAGGTGCTGTAGTTTCGGGCGCATATTTTGGAGACAAAATTAGTCCACTTTCAGAAACAACAAACTTAGCGCCGGCGGTTTCAGGTAGTGAACTGTTTGATCATATTCGACATATGTTATGGACAACCGTACCAGCGTTTGTAATTGCCTTAATTCTATTTACCATTCTTGGTTTTACTGAATCTAGCGAAGTTAAAACGGTTACTATTGGCAACGTTCAAGAAACAATCAGTAACACGTACGATATCTCACTAATTCATTTAATGCCGTTAATTATACTAGTAGTTATGGCCATTAAAAAAGTACCAGCATTTCCAGCGATATTTATCGGCGCTTTAATTGGTGCATTATGGGGTTATATATTTCAACCTGATTTGCTAGCAAATGTAGCAGGAAGTAATGGCGTCATTGACAAAATTGGAGTTGTTTGGAAAGCAATGTTTGATGGCTTTAGTATCGTAACTGGCGATGACAATATGGATAAATTGTTAAGCGGCGGCGGCATGTCTTCAATGCTAAATACAACTTGGTTAATCATGACAGCACTTATGTTTGGCGCCGTTATGGAAAAGTTAGGATTGTTAGCAGTGTTTGTAAAACGTATATTATCAGCGGCAAAGTCTTCGGGCTCATTAATTACCGCAACGATAGCTACTGCTTTTGGCATCAACGTTGTTACCGCTGACCAATACATGTCATTGGTCATGACGGGCAGAATGTACCGAGAAGAATATGAACGTAGAGGTTTAGCGAATGTTAACCTTTCTCGTGCACTAGAAGATGGTGGCACGATTACATCTCCACTTATTCCTTGGAATACGTGTGGCGCTTACATGGCAGGTGTCTTATTGATAAGCCCATTAGAATATTGGCCGTATGCATTTTTTAACCTGATCAATCCTTTGTTGGCAATAACGTTTGCTTACTTAGGAATTAAGGTGCTAAAGAAACAAGCACTATAATCATAATAAACGGGCTATCAAAATAGTCCGTTTTTCTTTTAGTCTTTTATAATTGTTAAGTTATCCATTTAAATAAGGGTTCCCAATGGCTGAACAAGCATCAAGTCTCCCACAAGCAAAATTCCGTTCTGATTACCAAGCTCCAGCCTTTTTAATTGAAAAAACAGACCTTAATGTTAATTTGCATGACACTGAAACCACCATTCAGACAAACTTAGTAATAAAGAGAAATGGTAAAAATTGCGATGACCTTGTTTTGGACTCAGAAGTAGAAACTATTGACTCGATTTATATCGATGGTGATCAATTACCAGAAGATCAATTTCAGATTAAGGACGAAAAGTTAGTTATAACCGTTCCTAAAGACAAATTTTTCTTAACTATAAATGCCCGAATAAACCCGCTAACAAATTTAGCTTTAGATGGACTTTATAAATCGGGCGGTGTGTTTTGCACACAGTGTGAAGCCGAAGGTTTTAGGAAAATTACTCCGTACTTAGATAGACCTGATGTCCTATCTGTATTTACAGTGACCGTCACTGCAGATGGGTCTAAATATCCCCATGTTTTAGCCAACGGCAACTTAGTTTCAAAAAAAGAACATTCAAACGGAAATGTAACAGTTGTTTGGCATGACCCTTTCCCTAAACCTAGCTATTTGTTCGCTTTAGTTGCTGGAGATTTTGACCTGCTAGAGGATACTTTTACAACGGCATCGGGAAAAAACATTGCACTTGAACTATACGTAGATAAAGGGAATTTGCACCTTAGTCACCATGCGATGTCTTCTCTTAAAAAGTCTATGTTGTGGGATGAACAAAAATACGGTTTAGAATATGACTTAGATTCATACATGATCGTCGCTGTTGATTTTTTCAATATGGGTGCAATGGAGAATAAGGGCTTAAATGTCTTTAATAGCAAATATGTATTAGCAGATGAAAAAACTGCAACAGATACTGATTATCACGGTGTCGAAGCGGTGATTGCACATGAATATTTTCACAATTGGACCGGCAATCGTGTCACCTGTCGTGATTGGTTTCAGCTAAGTTTGAAAGAAGGTTTAACGGTTTTCCGCGACCAACAATTTAGTGCCGATATGGGCAGCCCTGTTATTGAGCGTATTAGTCATGCCAATGTAATGAGAACGATGCAATTTGCTGAAGACTCTGGGCCTATGTCCCATCCAATTCGGCCAGATAAAGTTATCGAAATGAATAACTTCTATACAGTGACTGTTTATGACAAAGGCGCTGAAGTTATACGTATGTTTAATACATTATTAGGCGAAACAGGCTTTAGAAAAGGCATGGATTTATATTTCCAGCGGCATGATGGTCAAGCTGTAACCTGTGACGACTTTGTTGCTGCTATGCAAGACGCTAATGGAAAAGATTTAAGTAAATTTAGTCGTTGGTATAGTCAGTCAGGAACTCCAAAGATTACGGTGGTTGAACATGCTGTGAACGGCAAGTTAACGTTAGATGTTACGCAGGAGATCAGTGGCGGTGAACGTCAGGGTCTTGCTCATAAACCTATGCCATTAACGATTCCCATTAAACTAGAGTTATTAAGTAAAAAAACAGGGCAGTCACTATTAAGAGAAATGGTTGTATTGGAAGAAAATCAACAGTCATTTGTGTTTGACGTGAATGAAAACGTTGATGTAGTTCTATTTGAAGACTTCTCGGCACCCGTAAAGGTAAACCGTAAGTTATCGGTAGACACTATGGTAAACATCATAAACAACGCATCGGATCCATTTTGCCGGTGGGATATGTTGCAAAGCCTTTGGCAACTTGCCGTTAATACATTTCCAAATACAGACGTTGCGGATCAATTGATTACTACACTGGCTGCAATCTTAAATAATAATGAAATCGAAGAATCTATTAAGTCAGAACTCATAGCGATACCAAGTTTCCAATCGCTGGCAGAAGGGCAAGACATAATAGCTGTAGATACAATCTTAAAATCTAAACAAACTATTTTGAGTAATTTTGCTAATCAAAATATTGAAACTATCAATAGCGAATTATTTAAACTATCAAAAATAGTTAATGGTTATGAAGCACATTTAGTGGCAAAACGTAGTTTAAAAAGTAGACTATTAATGTTGTTAAGTTTTACAGAAAATTCTAAGTCGTCAGTGCAAATCAAAGCTTGTTATGACAATGCGACTAATATGACTGAACGAATGGCTGCAATCAATGCAGCGTCTCATTCATCATTAGAGCTGTTAGAGAGTCTGTTATCAGATTTAGAAGTTCAGTTTAGCGACCAAGTATTAGTTTTTGATAAGGCATTACAAGCCGTTGCTAGCATTAATGACAACGGTGTATATGATTTGATGGATGCATGGTCAAAAAAATCGCAATTTGATAGAAATAATCCAAATAGAATGCGTTCATTATATGGCGCGTTTGTAATGCGAAATCCAGCTCAGTTCCATGCCATAAATGGTAAAGGGTATACTTTTTTATCGAAATTGTTGTTGGAAATTGATGCTAACAATCCTCAATTGGCGGCAAGAATGATAGATCCTCTATTAAGTTATAAGCGCTACGAAAACATTAGAGCGGAGATGATGAAAGCTGTGTTGACGGAATTGTCGGCGAAAGATCTATCCAAAGACCTATTTGAAAAAGTGAATGCCGCTTTAAGTTAGTTAAAAGTTAGTTTAAGTTAAGTTACTTAAGATAAAGTTATTATGTCTAATCAACAGATTTACACATTTAGCATGTTGTTAACGGCCCAAGAATGCAGAGAATATTATCAGGGCCTTTATACATCCGTAAAAGTTATATCGGATGTTGGTAAAAGTCTGCAGTTTCCGGCTAGTTTTTTGCGGCCATATATGACCAATAGTGGCATAAAGGGACGGTTTTCCTTATGCCTTGATAGTAATAACAAATTTATTAGCTTGGATAAAATTAGCTAATTAGGCGACAAAGAGTTACTTTTAGTTGATAGTTATTGCACTTAGCGCTTGCGCAGTCGTATAAATGGTGTAATTATTACTGATAATTCTGCTCATCCGATGAGCATAATATCCTCACTATAAATAAATAATAAACCTAAAGGGGACAGGGGAAACATATGATTAAAGGGGAACGCAAAACTGCGCTCAAACCATTAGCGATTAGTGTTGCAGCTGCTGTGCTAGCAATGCAATCGTTCGGCGGAACTGCCGCTAGCTTTAAAGTTGGCGACTTTGACGTAACATTCGACTCAACATTCTCAGCCGGTGCTGCTTATCGCATAGAAGATCGCGATTTTAATAACAATGTCGGTAAATCAAACAATCAACTATTCAATTGGTCAAATTACAAGGGTTATGCACCTTTGTATGCCAATACAGATGTATGGGCAACCAATGGTTCATACTCTACCAACGGCGACTTGGGTAATCTTAACTACGACGCTGGCGAGGCTTTTTCCGAAGTTATTAAAGGTTTTCATGAACTCAACGTTCGTGGTGACAACTACGGTGCCGTTGTAAGTTTCATGTATTACAAAGACTTCGCTGCAGAGGGTGTGGGTTATAAAAACTCTGCTAGTGGTAATTCATATGATGTTTGTCGTGATAAAAAATCTAAAGAGTTAGTGTGTGAAGATATTCGCGTATTAGACGCTTATATGTATGCAGACTTTGACTTAAATGACGGCCAAAATCCTGTTTCAATTCGTGTGGGTGAACAGGTTTTATCGTGGGGTGAAAGTACACTTATTCCTCATGGTATTAACGTTAGTCCGGTAGACATCTCACGCTTAAAAGCGCCAGGTGCTGACTTAAAAGAAGCGTTTATTCCTACTGGCATGGTTTGGGCTAACATTGGTTTAAACGACGCATGGTCTTTAGAAGCGTTTTATCAATATGAATGGCAAAAAACGTATTTACCATCACCTGGTTCATACTTTTCAACGAATGATTTTGCAGGCGCGGGTGGCCAGTACAATAACATTCAATTAGGTTTTGCTGGCAACGCTGATTTAGATCGTGACGGCTTGATTGCTGGTTTAAATGAAATTGGTTTGATGGCTGCAACTGGTGCCGTATCATCTGAGCAACTAGGTCAAATGTATCTAGGTTATGCAACTAAGTTTGCAATTCGTGATGACTCTGGTGACCAAGAAGCAAGTGATGATGGTCAGTTTGGTATTAAATTAGGTTGGTTTGCTGAAGAACTTAACTATACAGAATTTGGTTTCTACTACATTAATTACCACAGCAGACGTCCACTAATCTCTGGTGTTGCATCTGACTTTAGCGCAGGCGCTATTGGCGGCGATATTCAAACAATGGCGCTTGCTCAAGGTGATGGCGGTTTAACGGTTGATCAGTTTAATAACCTAAACGCATTCACTAAAGGCGTTATCGTATTCCCAGAAGACATTAAACTTTACGGTTTTAGTTTCAATACAACGGTAGGTACTACTGCAGTCTCCGGTGAAATATCTTACCGTGAAGGTGAACCTCTTCAGATTGATGATGCGGAATTATTGTTTGCAGCCATGCCACAACAGTTAGCAAATGCTGGTTTACGCGGCGAGTTAGATGGATTGTCACAGTATGGCCGTCATAATGTTGAAGGTTGTGATATCTCTAGCCCAGAACTTGGCGAAACTGCAGATGGTTTCTGTCGTCTAGATACTTTACAAGCACAAGCAACGGCAATTCATTCATTTGGTCCTAGCTTTGGCTTAGATAACTTAAACGCTGTTTTTGAAGTGGGTTATATCCAAATTCAAGACATGCCAGCTCCTGAGTTACTGCGTTTAAACGCTCCTGGTACAGAACGAAGCGGTCAAACTACTGCTGATATTGCTGCAGGCGTTTTAGCAGGTGTTCAAAACGGTACTGCTGAAGAGCAAACATTCCCAACGGATACTGCTTGGGGTTATCGAGTAATATTAGCGGGTGAAATTAACCGTGTATTCGGTTCATTTAATGTAAAACCACGTTTAACATTTGCTCATGACGTAGATGGTGTAACTCCAGATCCTCTATTCTTGTTCCATGAAGATAAAAAATCGGCAAGTTTAGCGGTTGAAGTTGATTATCAAAGCACATGGTCGTTTGGCTTTTCTTACAACACGTTTTATGGCGGTGTAGGAACAGTGAACCAAACTTCTGATCGAGACTATGTGTCTTTTAATATTAAATACTCGTTGTAAGGGATAATTTTACATGAATAAAATTACGTTATTATCGTCCGTTATCGCGTTGACATTTGCTTCTGCAGGCGCAGACGCAAAGGTTTCAGCAGCTGATTCGGCAAAACTAAAAAGCGAATTAACACCATTAGGTGCCACTCGAGGTGCTAATGCTGATGGTTCAATTCCTGCTTGGAATGGCGGCATTGTTACACCACCTGCAGGTTATAAAGTTGGTATGCATCACCCTGACCCATTCACAAGTGATAAAGTTTTATATACGATTACTAATGCTAACAAAGATAAGTATGCTGAGTTCATTACACCAGGTATCAAGAAGATGTTTGAAACATATCCTGATACTTACAAAATGAATGTTTATCAGTCTCGTCGTACAGCGTCTTACCCACAGCATGTATATGATGCGACAATTGCTAACTCAACTCGCGCTGAACTTGTTGAAGGTGGTAATGGTGTAACGGGAGCGTCAGTGGGTGTTCCATTCCCAATTCCATC
>CAWUUQ010000225.1:0-9967 GCA_963925625.1 uncultured Psychrosphaera sp. | reverse complement strand
AATTAGGCTTTCTAGAGACTGTATACCACCTTGACATGGTGGGGGTCGGTGGTTCGAATCCACTCGGTTGTACCAAGCTTTTTTTTCAAACCACCTCTTACTGTTAGAACAATACCTTGTAACCCAAAGTAACGCTCATCGCTTGATATTTATCATCGATTTCATTTAATCCTAGTTCTAGATTAACAATGCCATGTTTAAATGTGACATCACCACCTACTGCTCCCAATATGCCAGAGTCATTTTTTGATTCAAACGTAACATCAGAACTGTTGAAATCACGGTAACTGTAATCCATTTTGTTGGACGTTAAACCAATGATTAGGTATGGCGCAAACATTTCATTAGCTTGGCGGCTGAAGCGTAAGTTGGCGTTAATTTGATTAACTAACGAGTGTCCAATATAACCTTCTTCAATCCCATGGAATGTCCCAATGCCATTGTCAGATGAGTTTTGAAAGTATTTTAATTCGACTGATATATTTTTTGTAATATATTTGCCAACAAGTATATGTGGGCCCCAATTGGTTTCTTCTTTACCTGTTTTATTCTCTGAGTAAACCATTCTTGTTACACCGGCACTCACATAAAACTCATCGCCATTAACGAGGTCATAGTCTTTTGCGTTGATGTTTGCACTAAATAAAGTGGCTACCGCTGTACTAATTAATGTTAAATTTTTGAATCCATTCATGAACAATTCACCTTTTTTGAATCTTGTTTTTAGTTAAAAGAATCATTAATAATCATATTTTTATATAATTAAGTACATTAAAAAAAGCCAGTTTTCACTGACTTCTTTTAAATTTTACGTATTGGTTATAATTAGAATAGATACTTATAACCCAAAGAAACATTTTTCGCTTGATACGAGCTGTCAACCTCATTGATTCCAAGTTCTACATTAATTACACCGTGCTTTACGGTAAAATCAAATCCTACTGCTCCGAAAATTCCTGAGTCTTTTTTTGATTCATATTTTCGTTCACTATTAAGTAAATTACCCGTCATATAGTCCATGCTATTGGTAGTCACACCTAGAGAAACATAAGGTGCAAAAACTTCATTAGATTGATAGCTGTACCGTAAGTTTGCACTAAGTTGATCTTTTAATAAGCCAGAACCAATGTTATATGTTCCAGGCTCAGAAGAACCAACCGCTTCATCACTTGTGTTTTTAAAGTAACGCAATTCGGCAGATATGTTTTTTGTAATATATTTACCTACTAAAATGTGAGGTCCCCAGCTTTCTTCTTTTTTCCCCGAGCTATTTGAAGAAATTATTAAACGTGTTACGCCACCGCTAACATAGAACTCATCGCCATTGATGACTTCGTATTCCTTAGCGATTACTTCTGGTGTAAACGTTGCAGCCAATACCGCAGTAGCAACTGCAAATTTAGTAAATCCGTTCATACTACTTTCCTACCTATATTTTCTTATATTATTAACTTGGTGTTTTTAAATCGCCGGTGATTAAAACATTAAATTAGGACGAGATAAATCGTTTTTTATATAAGTGATTAGCCTTTGTATAATTTAAATGGGCACGATTAATGGTTATTATTACATTGCTTTACGTTTTAATTTAGATAAAGATGGCAACGAGATTTGCTGGAATAACAACCCAATAACAATAAAAACAAGCCCAATTATCGTAGATGGATAAATTGTTTCTCCTATAAATACTGACAGAAGATATAAAGAAATAAATGGCGATATGAATATTAGGTTGCTCACCAAGGCTGTATTACTAGAAAAGCGCATTGCCATTAACCAAAATACAAACGTAAAGCCCATTTCAAACATGCCTACATAGATTGCTGCTAATAGAGAGGTATTGCTACTAAAAAGAAAACCAAAAGAAAACCCTTCCATATAGATCAATGCAGGAATTAACCACAGACTGCCGAATAAAAAACAAAGACACATAGAGACAACAGCATCTGACTTGTCTTTTGTATTCAGAATCCAATACGCAGCCCACAGTAACGTAGAGGAAAGTGCTAATAAGACGCCAGTGGTATTGGTAAACGACATTCCTACCACGTCTCCTCTAGTGGCTATAATAAGCACGCCACAATAGCCCATACAGCAGGCTAACCAATCTCTTTTTCGAATTTTTTGTTTTAGAAATATGGCTCCAAATAATGTTAATGCTATTGCCCATGTATAATTGAGCGGTTGTGCTTCAGAGGCTGGAAGTAAGTCGTAGGCACTAAAAAGAGTTAAGTAATAAGCACAGGGATTTAACAAAGATAAACAAATGAATTTTAGGCTTTTTTGCTTTATGGTTAGTGCTAATAATTGCAATTTGTTTTGCGTTAGAATAATTATAAGTATTGATAAAAACGAGGTAAGCGTCGCTACGAATAACACTTGAATCGGTGAAAAGCGTTCTAAGGCCAGTTTAAATGCTGTTGCAACGGTGGACCATAATAAAACCGCTAACATTGCAAATAAAAGTGCTTTTGTTTCTCTAGTCATTTTAAATCATCTACCTGAATTCAAACAATAAATATAACTTAGCTATCTAGATCTAAATTTGTTTACTATATTAAGTTAAACCGCCATAACAATACGACCTTTTAAGTTTAAATGGATATCATGTCAACGTTTAAACAACATTTTTGGGGACGTGCCTATGTTTCGCCTTATTCATTTATATAGATTTAGATAGGAAATAATAATG
This sequence comes from uncultured Psychrosphaera sp., assembly GCA_963925625.1. GTDB lineage: Bacteria > Pseudomonadota > Gammaproteobacteria > Enterobacterales > Alteromonadaceae > Psychrosphaera. The sequence goes on along the minus strand of CAWUUQ010000225.1, from coordinate 7,275 downwards.
TTGTCGATGCGTCGTATTTTTTTCTCCATAACTCTCATACTTTTATTGGTTAGTTCCAATTACATTCAAGCCTTTGCCACAACAAACGTCATTAGAGTTGTCACTGAGCATTTGCCGCCGTATCAAATTGGCAAGGACAAAATTTTAGTTGGTGGAAACGTAGGATTACCAGTTAAAAGCCTTTTAAAAACTGTAGCTCCCACTGCTCAAATAGAAGTTATGCCTTGGGCAAGAGCCTTTAAAATTGCGTCTAGTCGGCCAAATACCATTATTTTTTCACTAGTAAGAACACCTGAACGCGAAGATAATTTCATTTGGATAGGTAAAGTTGCACATGTAAAAACTAGACTATATACACTTGCAGGTTCTGAAATTAATCCTGTCGATAATCTTAATGAACTCCGCCCTTTTCAAATTGGAGTAAAACGACAAGACGCTATTGCAACCTATTTAACTCAAGAAGGTTTTAAATATGGGGAGAACTTAATAGAAATTGTAAACACTGTATCAACTGTACAAATGTTAGAAAGAAATAGAATACCAATTATTCCTGGGAACAGCCAAATTATCGAATATTACTGTGAACAGACAGGCTGTGATAAGGACAACTTTAAAATAATATATACGGTTAAAGACTTATCAGAAGAGTTCTATCTTGCTGTAAGTTTGGGAACTGACCCTGCATTAATAAAACAACTTAGGGCAGAGTTTCCCAACGTCTATATGCCGTTAATAGAATAAACTATTCCGGATTCTCGTAATTTTTCGATGTCTAACTTCTCACCTAAATCTTCAATAATAAATGAAACCTGCAGTTCTTTTTTTAGCTCATTTAATAGCATCATTTCAAAATTATGGTTTAAACGGTTTAATCTAATTCCTAACATGGCATTGCTTAAAATAAGATAGTCGACCGACGCACTAATTATATCTATCAGGTTTGAATCTGGAAGCCTACCTAATTTAAATGACACCATAACACCCGAGTGTTTTAACTCTCTTATAGAACTATCTAATAACTTTTTATCAAATAAACTTTCTGCATCTAATACTTCTATTAATAAGCTCTTCGGGTTTATATTGTTGTTCATTAATACAAAACTAAAATACGACGCGAACCAGCTTTGAGTCACCATGGAGCTGTCTATTTTAATAAGCAACATTGTCTTTTTTTCTGTTTCATTCGCGCTAAATAACTTTAAAGATTCATTTATATAAAGTTTGGTAAAACCTTCGAGGAAACCGAACTCTTTAGTAAATATAAACATGTTTTCATCAATCGAAAATATATCACCAAACTGCTCTAACTTATTGTTGTGAATGTTAACCGTTGGAATTACCAACTTGGCCATTTTAGGCTCGATAGGATCAATATATTTTAAGTTGATGTTTAATTCGTTGAGTTGAATCTGCTCTTGTAGTTGCCTTGCTAATGTTTTGTCGGCGTCATGCTCAATTTCTAACTCTTTATCAAAAAAGCAAAAAGGTAATTGTAATAATTTTGCCTTCAAAATTGCTAAGTTAGATTGATGCATTAATTTATCAATGTCGATATCATCTTTTTGGATTGTCGCTACACCTATCCTGTATTTGATCGAGATATCCAAAGAATCAACACGATAGATAATGGATTGTTTTGATGTGATTTTTTCAATAACACTTTTTAGTAAAACGGCGTCATTACTCGATACAAAAAAAGCAAAGGTATTGCCATCAATTATGCCAACGGTTTTGTTAAACTGTTTATCGATATTTAACAACATCAGGTCGTTAGACAAATTTGATTTCATGTCTTCAACAAAAGTTACAATCGCATGGACCAATTCACTTTTATCTAATATTCCTAATAAAAACTCAAACTTTTCCACTTGTACTGATATCAATGAGAAACTATTAATACTACTCACCGACTCATCCGTAGCCAAAAGCTCTGGATTTATCTGATTTACATACGGCATGTCAAATGTCTGGTCATGTGTTGCATAATATAGACGCTCTGATTCACTTTGTCGCAAACGCTCGGCCAATGCCATAGATATAAATGTCATTTCAAACAAAACGCCCAAAAGCGCTGCATGTCGAGTGAAAAACGAATAATCCAATTCGCCCATCATAAGCATTGTGCCAATTCCAGCACCAATCAATAGTGGCAACCAAGATATAATGTAAAATTTTGCCCATTTAGCGCTGGTACCAAAAGATTTAATTACCATAGCCAAACACATTATGTACATCAACGATTGCATAGTGAAAAATAGTTGCGCCGCTATATATTCGGGCATGAATAATGAGGTTAATGATAGCCCACCTAATAAAGCTGTAAATCCAAGGACCATCTTCTTAATTTTAGGATGTTTTTTCTGCAACTTTAAAAAATAGAGTGTAAATAGAGTTAAAAACACACCTATCCAATAATAGAAAAATATTAAATTTTGATTTAGTAATGACAAAAGTGTTTTAGGGAATAGATAAGAACCAAAGCCGTGAATAATGGATAAAACGGTTAAAAACATAAACGCGTATCCAATATAAAACAAATATAATTTGTCTCCATTTCCAATAAACAATATTAAATTATAAATACTCATTAGCAGGACAATCGCAATAAACCCTCCCCATAATAAATATACGGCATCTTTATATTGTTGAAACTTCTCGGTTTCAAAAATGATCAATGGCAAATTTGGAGTGCCATCGGTTCGAGTTTTAATTAATAAGGTAGAAGTTTCTATTGGCTGTAAATGAAAACGGATCGATGGTAATGCTTTCTGGCTTATTGAGTTATCTGTACGACTACTACCTAACTCATACAATGGCTGACTTACATCTGGCACTTTATAAATATCAACGGAATCGGTCGTTGGATTATCTAACATAATGGTTAGATCTAGACTTTTAGTCCCAACATTTTTTAGTTTTAGCAAATAGAAATTAGCTGAAAGGCCAAAATTAAGTGGCTTCGAGTCTAACGATAAGGGGGGTATCAAATCAAATCTATCTAAAACCGCTTCCAAGTTATCGATTTCATTTTTTGCCTTAAACTGTTTATATTCTATATCTAAAAACATGTTGTTTTCGTCGACTTTTAGGGTCGTAACATTTCTAAATGTTACCGTTACTTCCCATAGCAAAAAGAATATTGGAATCAATACACAAAACATCATAAATATTCTTTTTTTACTCGACATGAGCAATACCGCCTTTCTTCTGTATTTTCTGTTTTAAAACTATTCCCATATTACTCTTAATCTACTTATTAATAAATAATTCAAAATTCACTTGCGCTTGTCTAAAAAACGTTCTAAATTACATACACTGTATAAATAACCAGTAGTGGTAATTATGTTAATACTTAATAAAGAACAAACTAAAGATTCGTTATATAAAAATGAAGTGTTTAAGAACAGTACTTTTGATTGTAGTGTCGATTCCAATGACATACATGCTGATTTAGTAAGTCTTATGAAAGTATATGAACATAAACCTGGTTGGATTATTTTAGTAGCACCAGAAGGAACTCCGCCAAAACAATATTTTGTGAAGCATGGCTTAGATGTTAACAAGATAATTGTTATTCCTAAGCGCTATTGCAATGATGTTAGCTATACAGTTTTACAAGCATTAAAGTACAACAACTGTTCTGCAATCATCTTTTGGGAAAATGAAATTTCGGTACAGATGCGCCTAAGTTTGACTCAAGAAGCCTTAAATACAGGAGTTAATGTGCACTCCATTAATAATGATGCTTTAGATGGCGAACTACAATTTCATTAAAATAGAATCGGATTCTTTCAGTCCATTAAACTAATGCTTAAAATTAAATTAGTGAACGGTTTATAATACCAGACTTAATTTTTAACTTATTCATTGAGGTGGTATGAGTATGACAAAGTCAGAAACATTAATGAGAGCGCGATATAATGCTTTTGCTACAGCGGACGTAGAATATTTGTGGAGAACGAGTACAGAACGACTTCGATTAACGCTAACAAAAAAGCAGTTACAGGAATCATGTGAGCAATGTGCTTTTATTAATTTAATGGTTCTTGATGCAAAAGATCAGCAACCGGAACTAGCGCAATCATTAAACGAAGTTGAGTTTATCGCTACCTTTATTGCAGACGGTTTACTTCAACAAATCCATGAGCGGTCATACTTTCTAGTTGAAGACCATGAGCTTAAATATGATCATGGTGAATTATTTGAAACACCAGTTGTTAAAATTGAACGCAATCAAACTTGCCCATGCGGTTCAAATAAGAAGTTCAAAAAGTGTCATGCATTAAAATAAAAAACTAGACTACCGATTTTACACGATAAGCCTAGTTTAATAATTTTCACTGAATTTAATCAGGTGCTCTTAATTAAGCGCGTTTAGCTTCTTGTTCAGCAAGATATAACCACGTTTCTAACACTGTATCTGGATTTAAAGATACTGAATCAATGCCTTCCTCAACAAGCCAGTTAGCAAAGTCTTCATGATCCGATGGACCTTGACCACAAATACCAACATATTTGCCCGCTTTTTTAGCCGCTTTTATCGCCATCGATAACAAAGCTTTAACCGCCTCGTTACGCTCGTCAAAAAGATGTGCAATTAATCCTGAGTCTCTATCGAGCCCTAAAGTTAGCTGCGTTAGGTCGTTAGAACCTATTGAGAAGCCATCGAAGTATTCTAAGAATTGGTCTGCTAACAGTGCATTTGATGGTAGTTCGCACATCATGATGACTCGAAGTTCGTTTTCCCCGCGTTTAAGACCATGCTCTTCTAACAGTTCAGAAACTTGTTTTGCTTCACATACTGTTCGAACAAACGGGATCATAACTTCAACGTTAGTGAACCCCATGTCGTTGCGTACACGTTTTAACGCTTCACACTCAAGTGCAAAACACTCTCTAAAACTATCTGAAATATAACGAGACGCACCACGATAACCAATCATCGGGTTTTCTTCTTCTGGCTCATACTGGTCGCCGCCGACTAAGTTTGCATATTCGTTAGACTTAAAATCTGACATACGAACAATCACTTTTTGCGGATAAAATGCTGCCGCTAACGTCGCGATGCCTTCTTTTAACTTATTGATATAGAACTCAACTGGAGACTCATAACCAGCGATCAACTCATCGATTTCATCTTTTATGTCTGTCGGTTGAACGTCATAGTTAATTAAGGCTTTTGGATGCACGCCAATCATACGATTGATAATAAATTCTAAACGCGCCAAGCCAATACCCGCATGTGGTAAACGAGCAAAATCAAACGCGCGGTCTGGATTACCAACATTCATCATTACCTTAACAGGTAAATCAGGCATTTCATCAACCTTTGAGGTAACTACTTCAAAAGGTAGCACTTCGCTATAAATATAACCTGTGTCGCCTTCAGCACATGATACGGTAACTTCATCACCGGTTTTGATTAGTTTAGTGGCATCATTACAACCTACAACAGCTGGTATGCCTAATTCACGCGCTATAATAGCCGCATGACAAGTACGTCCACCACGATTAGTAACAATCGCAGAAGCACGTTTCATAATTGGTTCCCAATCAGGGTCTGTCATATCAGTGACAAGTACATCGCCTGGTAAGATTTGATCCATTTCAGCTATGGAACCAAGTACTTTCGCTGTTCCTGAACCAACTTTATGACCTATCGCACGACCTGTACATTTAACCGTGCCACGTCGTTCCAATTGGAATGTTTCAATAACGTTTGCTTCTTCATTACTACGCACCGTTTCTGGGCGTGCTTGAACGATATAAAGCTGACCATCTAAACCATCTTTAGCCCACTCAATATCCATTGCACGACCATAGTGTTTTTCAATAATGACCGCTTGTTTTGCAAGATCCATTATTTCTTGTTCTGTTAACGAAAACTCATTGGCTTTGGCAAAGTCAACATCTTCAATTGTTACCTGTTTACCGTGCTCTTGAGTGTCAGCGTATATCATTTGGATAGCTTTGCTTCCCATTGTTTTACGAACAACGGCTGGACGACCTGCTGCTAACGTTGGTTTATGGACATAAAATTCATCCGGGTTTACCGCACCCTGTACAACCATTTCGCCGAGACCGTAAGATGATGTAACAAATACAACATCTCTAAAACCTGATTCTGTATCTATTGAGAACATGACACCTGAAGAGGATAAATCTGAACGCACCATACGTTGGATGCCCGCCGACAGCGCTACACCTTTATGGTCATAACCTTGGTGAACACGATATGAGATGGCACGGTCATTAAATAACGAAGCAAATACATGCTTAACAGCGACTTTTATCGCATCTAAGCCTTTAACATTTAGGAAGGTCTCTTGCTGCCCTGCAAATGATGCATCTGGCATATCTTCTGCTGTTGCTGAAGAACGTACCGCAAAAGAGGCTTGTTCACCTAACTCGCCTGCAAGTTTTGCGTATGACTCAGCAATAGCCAATTCTAAGTTTTCTGTAAATGGTGTTTCGATTACCCATTGGCGAATTTTTTCGCCTACTTTGGCCAACTCATTAACATCATCAACATCTAAAGCATTTAGTGTTTCATGAATTCTTGCTTCTAACCCGCTTTGTTCTAAAAACTCATTAAAAGCGTACGACGTAGTAGCAAAACCACCCGGCACTTTTACTCCAGCATTGGCGAGATTACTAATCATCTCTCCTAATGACGCATTTTTACCGCCAACTTCATTGACGTCGTTCATTCCTAAATCTTGATACCAGAGTACATATTCTTGCACGATGTGATTCCCCACTAATATAAATAAGTTTGAGATAAAAATAGAGGTCATAAGTCGTTTTGTTATATGATTTGTAATATTACAAAATGACTTACAAAGTCGAGCGCATTCTACACAACCAAAAGCATTTGGTAAAATCAAATTGCGTTTGAAATTATATTACTACATTGGGGAAAACATGACTCGAAGTGCTTTTTACATATCAGATGGTACGGCTATAACTGCTGAAACCATAGGCCACGCGACTTTGTCACAATATAATTTTGATATAGAACACTTAACCGTTCCTTTTATTGAAAGCGAAGAACGTGCTCAACAGGTTCGTGAACAGATAAATAAACGTTTTAAAACAACAGGACATCGCCCTTTTGTATTTTATACCTTTGTAGATCATGCCTTAACCGATGTCATTAAAGACTCGAATTCGATTTGTTTTGATGTTTTATGTCCATTTACTTCCGTAATTTCAGAAAAATTAAATATTCCTGCAAATCCAATCAAACACCGAACGCATTCTATTAAAGAACAT
>CAWUUQ010000224.1:0-9092 GCA_963925625.1 uncultured Psychrosphaera sp. | reverse complement strand
GCCTTGTCGTGTATTTATCGTTGTGAACAGAAAGTGGGGATTGGCCATATTATTGATGTGCTGCGTGGCAGCCATAATAGCCGAATTAGAGAAACCGGCCATGATCAATTATCCACTTTTGGCATTGGTAAAGCGCAAAGTCATGAGTTTTGGGTGAGTATTATTCGACAGTTAATTCATCGCGGATTTGTAGAACAAGATATTAGCCGTAGCAGCCAATTAATATTAACGGATAAAGCCAGACCTATACTAAAAGGTGAAGTAGTACTGTTACTTGCAGAGCCTAGAATTGGTCGTAAAGTGTATGACGAAAAACCATTGGTAGTAAATTATGACAAGCGATTGTTTGCAAGATTAAAAAGCTTACGTCGTTCTATTGCCGATGAACATGACGTGCCATCATTTGTGGTATTTAACGATGCAACTTTGGTTGATATGGCGAGTAAATTACCAACCAACGCTCGACAAATGTTAGCGGTATCAGGCGTCGGCGACACCAAACTCAAACGTTATGGTGACGCCTTCATCCAAGTTATTATACGCCACTTAGAAAGCGGCGTATAACACGAGTACTAGTTACCTTTAATCACTAAGTTATCTAACTGGTAAACAGCACCATCTGCAGTTCCCCAGGTAGGAAATATCATAATGATATTGATTGCTGAAGGACTTAAACCGTCCGCTTCTAAGTCACTAATGTTAAAAGTATAGTGTTGCCATTCGCCCGTTTGAGGCGCAACACCTTCAACACTTTCAGACAGTGGCATCTCTGCAAACACTTGATTACTAACACCTTCTACTTTTAATAACCATTCGCCACTCGTATCCGTAGGTTGAGTTACCACTTTTAGATCAAACTCAATAGTACCGTTAGTCAATTCTGACGCGTCGTGTGCTTCAAATGCTTTTGTACCAGAAACCGTGGCTGTATTGTTAAAGCTAAACTGAGCAACATTGCCTCTACCATCTTCAGCTACTTCCGAATAAACAGCACCACCACAACAGTCCCAAAGTGACCAATTGCTATCAGGAGCATCGCCATATATCAATACTCCACCACCAACACTCGGCTCTTCAGTGCCGCCATTGGTAGCCATTTCTTTTTCCCAACGCACATTATCAAAACGGAATGTTACACCTTTCTGGTCGCCCCATGTTGGATAGATAACCAAGCCAGTATTTACCGCATTTAAATTTAACCCGGCGTTAACTAAATCTGCAACAGGCACAGTAATGGTTTCCCAAACTCCGTCACCAACAACACCTAACACTTGGTCGCCCGTTGAACAAGGATGTAAACAATCAATTTTAAAGCTAATGCCACCTGTTGTATCTGCGTAATCTAAAACTTTAACGTCAAAGACTAACGCGCCATCTGCAAAATCAGAAAAGTTAACCGGTTGTGCCGCTTTTACATAAATTAGGCCATCTGCACTTCCTGTTCCAAATGAAACCTCAACAACTTTGCCTCGTTCAGCATCATCACTGTCAACTTCAGCCCATGTAACATGGTTTGCCGTTGCGCCATCAAAATAATCGGCGCCAGTAACCGTATCCCAAGCACCTAAACCTGTTGACCAAATTTCTTCATTTACAGCATCATCATAAACAATGATTTGCTCACCTTCGAGTTCAACTTCTGGAGCATTGATGCCACAACTTCCTTGATCTTTATGACCACACATTAGGCTTATATTATCAAACATAACATGAGCCGCTGCGCTAAACTCAGCAACAAAAATATTCAATACCGCTGACGTGTTTAATGGTTGATCGCCTGAAGTTGCAACTAGGTCATTAACCGGAACTGAAAGGCTAAACCATTCATCTTGCGGTAAGTCGCCTGCCACAAATGACTTATAACCAAGTTTTGGCCAACCACTGTCCATCTTAATCGTAATCATACTGTCGCCTGGGGTAACAGCGCTGTCAATAAACATGTCAAACTTCAACTCACCGGCATGAAGCTTCCAAGGTTCATTTGAATTACCCATTCCTAACAAGTTAAATACGCCACCATCTACTGCGTTAATAGCAATGTTGCCCATATTAGACGTGGTTACTTCAACTACAGTTCCATGTTCACCACCGATGTCCGTTTCCATTAAAGAAATAGCACCTGAATTATCCCAGGCAACACCGATTTGAGTCGCTCGTTCTGCAGTTTCATCGCCAACTTGCCATGAAAGTGTTTCAGCTCCGTCAATATACAAATCGTAACTCGCTGTATAAACAGAATCGGTTCCTGCTGCCGTAACTGCGCTACTGACATTATTTACACAACCTTGGCCCGTTTCAGAGTCTACCGAACATTCGTAAACACGAACATAATCAACTTCTAACGTTGCTGGAAATACCGTTGCATCGTCAGGAGAGCCTGGCCAATTACCACCAACGGCTAAATTTAGTAGTACATGAAAGTCTTGGTCAAAGGGAGCTTGAGGCTGCGAAACATAACCTTCCGTATTATTTTCATAATAATAGCTCCACCATGTATCTGACGTTACTGTTGCAAAATGTACATCGTCAACATACCAACGAATTTCATCTTGTTCCCATTCAATGGCATACACGTGAAAATCATCGGTAACGTTTAATTCGTGTGCGCCGCCTGCACTTTTATTTAGAGGCCACGCCATGCCGTAATGTATTGTGCCGCTGACACGTTGATTTTCAGAGCCAACCGGGCTAACCACTTCCATGATGTCTAACTCGCCACCTGAAGCCCAGCCACCGTATTGACTATCGGTTGGTAACATCCAGAATGCTGACCACAAGCCTTGTCCTTCTGGTGTTTTAATTCGTGCTTCAATACGGCCATATTTAACATCAACTTTACCGTCACTGCGCATGCGCCCAGACGTGTAGTTATAACCATTACTTGATTCTTCTTTAGCAGTAATTTTTAGCGAACCGCTTTCAACCATAATGTTTTCAGCTTGATACCACTCAAGTTCATTATTACCCCAACCAGTAATGCCATATTGAGAACCATCTCCTGTTTCAATATTCCAGTTGTCCGCATTTAACGAATCTCCGTCAAATTCGTCACTCCAAACTAAATTCCAAGCACCAGCCTCTTGTGGCAAAGTCACTTTAATTTTAAACGTTTGTGTTGACGTTAACGCGCCGTCAGAAACCATAACACTGACGGAATGATCGCCAATTTGAGCAGTCCCTGGATTGCCAGACAAGGTGTTTGTTTCCGCATCAAAAGACATCCAAACGGGTAATTCACCAACACTTATTGTAAATGCATCATCGGCATCAACATCGCTTGCGGTAAATGTGAAGCTAAAGTTAGCTTGCGCTTCAACTGCAATTTGAGGTGAAGAGGTGACTTGTGGTGCTGTATTAAATTCCAGAACCTCACGAGAAGACACGCCATCCTCGCTACAACCTCCTAACGCTAACAGCGTCGCCGCTATTACCGTCTTGTATTTATGATTAATTGTTTTCATCTCTCTATTCTCTATGTTCTCTAACTTTATGTAACCGCTTACATTTATTAACATCTAAATGACGACAAGTGGCCCCGTTGATTTAATTATTATTATTTACAATTTATAGTTTTCTTTGGATTTTCATTTACTGACAAAACAACGTCTGCAAATGACAGACTTGCCGCTGATTTACTGCTGAAGACTAAAGGCTCAAATACTTTATTGGTATTGCTGCCTGAAGTTTTAAAACACGTTAACGGAATGCTAATAGTTTGCCATTGATTCAATTTTTTTGAATCTACATAGGCTGTTAAATCAAGACCTTGCGAACATTCGCTGTTACAACCTATCGCTACTTTAATAGTCTGCTGAGCAATTGGTTTAGATACGTTTATCGCCATCGTCATCACAGCATTGTTTTCATAATAACCACTTAGGTCAGTAGGAAACGCGTGTCCTATGGATACTCTAGCCATTGATTGACCTTTAAAGGTGATTTTTCGGGCATCTTCCTGGATAACTTTATCAATCGTTCGAACGTGTACGTGTTCATTTTCTATGACACTTGTGGTCATCTCCTGACTTTTTTCACCGCTTCCAATACTTAGCTTAAACGGCGCTTTAATCGTGCCTTTCATTAATACCAAGTCTGACATTTGAGAGGTTTCAACTTCTTTTACTTCATTTAGAGACGGAACAATATCAATGGAGTTATATGTCAGGCCATAACCATAAGGAAACAGTGGTGAATAGTTTTTGTCATGGACATTTAAGTCAAATTGCTGCGGCGAAGATGGCCAAGAAAATGACAATCTACCTTTAAAGTCGAGATTAACTTGAGCTTTTTCGCTTTTGCTTTTTGCTGAACCAACAATCACATCTGCAACACCAACTCCTTCAGAGCCTGGTAACCAAGCCACAACAAATGCATCCGACGCATTTATTTCTGCATTTACCCACAATGGTCGTCCCGTTATAAAAATTGATACAACGGGAATATTTTGTGCTATTAGCTTTTTAAGCAACGCTAAATCCGTTTTATTCAAACGCTGGTATTCTAAGTTATCTATATCACCATTGCCTTCTGCATAAGGCTCTTCGCCAAAGACAACAACTGCAACGTCAGGCTTTACTAAATACTCGCCATTTTCGCTTAATTCAATCGCTCCACCTGCTTTTTCAACTTCTTGTTTTATGCCGTCATAAATAGAAGTGCCGCCCGGAAAATCGCTATTTTGATTGCCCGTACCTTGCCAAGTTATTGTCCAACCGCCTGACTGTTTACCAATATTATGTGCTGCATCACCAGCAACAAGAATCTTTTGAGTTGGATTTAATGGTAATAATTTACCGTTGTTTTTTAGTAAAACTAATGACTCTTGAACTGCCTGTCTGGCAATGGCTCTATGTGATTCATGACCAACAAACTCAGACTTGCCAGCTAATGCTCGTTTTATAGGGCTTGGCTTATCAAATAGTCCAGCGCGCACTTTGACTCTAAGTATGCGCGTTACGGCATCATCAATTCGACTCATCGGTATAATGCCTTGTTTGACTTGTTTTATAGTATTCTCAAACAAAGGTTTCCAACTTGTGGTTGGCGCCATAAATATATCAAGACCCGCATTGATAGCTTGTGGGCAAGATGCATTATCACAACCTTTTACTTGGCCATGCCCATTCCAGTCGCCAACGACAAAACCATCAAAACCCATCGTTTCTTTTAAAACCGTTGTTAAAAGGTATTGGTTACCATGTACTTTGTCGCCATTCCAACTATTAAAGGAAGCCATCACTGATTGTGCGCCTGCCGTTAAACCACCCACATAACCTTGGGCGTGAATATCGAATAAATCTTGTTCTGAGGCGATATTGTTACCTTGATCATCGCCGCCTTCCGTACCACCATCACCCACAAAATGTTTAACGGTGCTAATCACATGTTCTTCATCTAAAAAGTTGCTGCCAAAACCACCTTGTAGACCAGACACAATAGACGCTGCATAACTTTTAACAATGACAGGGTCTTCTGAATAAGACTCATAAGTTCGACCCCAACGGTCGTCACGTACTACCGCAACCGTAGGCGCAAAAACCCAATCGATGCCGGTAGTTAATACTTCCTTGGCCGTGGCATTAGCAATTGCTTCAATTAAATCAGGGTTATTTGCGGCACCTAATCCAATATTGTGAGGGAACAGCGTTGCGCCTATTACATTATTGTGTCCGTGAACAGCATCTGTGCCCCACATCGTAGGAATGGTTGAACCATCTAGTGAGTCATCAATAGAGGCTTGATAAAGCTTTTCGGCTAACGCAACCCAATCATCTGGCGTTGCATGTTTATTGTCATTTGGAAACGCCCCGCCTCCATTTAGGTATGAACCAAATCCGTATTTGCGCATGTCTTCAACGGTCATGTCACGAATTTCCGGCTGGATCATTTGAGCTATTTTTTGCTCTAACGTCATCTCAGCCAACAACTCTGAAACCTGTTTTTCTACTGCTGCACTCTGTTTGACTTTAATATCGAGCTTTGGCCATATTTTTGCAGCACGCTCTTGATCTGAAGATTTAGAAACCGTGGAATCACAAGCGGTTAACAAAGTGATTGTGGTTATAAGTGTCGCCAAAGGCATTAATTTAGTATTCATATTCTGCAAAAAACCTTACTTAACTTAAATTAGCTTTATTGACCAGCAACAGACGTTGTACTGACTCTGCTACCTTTGATACCGTAAAATGCGATATAGAAGAAACAAATAACCGGCATGAAAAACGAAACAGATAATCCAAATGAATCTGCTAAGAAGCCTTGAAGTAACGGTAAAATCGCGCCCCCCACAATTGCTAAACAAAGTATGCCTGAGCCATGGCTGGTATATTCGTTAAGATTTTTTAACGCTAATGAGAATATCGTTGGGAACATAATTGAATTACACAGACCAACTAATAAAATAGACCACATCGCAACGGCACCAGAGGTGTGCATTGTAATAAGTATTAAGATTGCCGCCATAATCGAATTAAAGGCTAATGTTTTGCCCGCATCTACTTTTTGCATCACTGCTGCACCAATAAATCGACCAACCATAGCGCCGCCCCAATAATACATAATGTAGTTTGCAGCCTGTGCCTCTTCCATCGAAGCAACACGTTCTAATCCCAAGTAATTAATTAAAAGACTGCCAATACTTACTTCAGCACCAACATAAACAAAAATGCCTAATGCGCCTAATGCGAGATGTTTATGGCTTAAGGCTTTCTTAAACTCTGTAATCGAACTAGGAGATTCCACTTTTGCTTGGTCAGCATTGTCGTTATGCTCATCCGCAGTATTAGGTCGGGTTTGTTCAATTTTTGGAAGTTTAAGATACGCAAAAATTAACGCCAATATAACCAGCATTAACGCTAAAAATAGATATGGAACTTGAACAGACAAGCCCATTTCAGAGCCTTCTTTTACAGCAGCTCCTAATATTAATGCGCCGCCTAAATAAGGGGCGACGGTCGTTCCTAATGCGTTGAATGCCTGAGTCATCGTTAATCGAGAAGAAGACGTTTCTGGGCTTCCCAATACACTAACATAAGGATTTGCAGAGACCTGCAAGATAGTAATACCCGATGCTAAGACAAATAATGCACCTAAAAATAATTCGTAAATTTTGTATGACGCTGCCGGATAAAATAATACACATCCCAACGCGGCTATTAACAACCCTAAAACAATACCTTTTTGATAGCCTAATTTGGCAACCAATTTACCCGCTGGCAATGACACCAAAAAATAAGCACTGAAAAAACAGAACTGTATCAACATAGCTTGAGTGTAATTCAGAGAAAATAAGTTTTTAAGATATGGAATTAATATGTCATTAAGGCAGGTAATAAATCCCCACATAAAAAACAGGGACGTTAATGACACAAGGGCAAATCGTGTATTTGCAAGACCGTTTAAGTCTGATCCTGATGTGTTTGGGTTAAGCTGTGATGTCGACATATTAATTGAATCCTAAGCAACGCTTGATGCGCCTTTTAATTATATAAGGCCTTTTAATAGCCTCGTTTTTTGTCATTTAAAACTAATCGCTACTTTACAAAGAAATGTTTTTATTTCTTGTAAGCGCTTACATTTATAGCATACAATGTTTCCAAATCAATAGGTTTTTTCATTTCAATGTAATTAAGTTAACAACGATACAAACCGATTTTGTTGTTCTCAATATCTTTGAAACTCTTTCAAAATAGGGATCTGTAAGCTCATGCGCCACCTTGTTTTAACTGACAATTCGCCATTAAAGTCTACTGATTTTATTTTCGGAATCGCGACGTCTTCCTTCCAAGTTGAAGGAGATAGTGCGAGTCGTGAAGAAACCATCTGGGATAGATTTTGTAAAAAACCATACGCCATTAAAGATAATTCCAATGCGGAACCAGGCTGCGAACACATCAAACGTTGGGTAGAAGATGTTGATTTAATTGAATCTTTTAACGTTGATGCCTATCGGTTATCCATTTCTTGGGCTCGCGTGATGAACAATGACGGTTCGGTAAATGCTCAGGGACTTTCGTTTTATCAACAATTAGTGTCCAGCCTATTTACCAAAGGCATCAAGGTCTTTGTCACTTTATACCACTGGGATTTGCCTCAACATTTGGAAGCTCAAGGCGGATGGCTAAACAGAGCAACGGCCATCGAGTTTGAGAAATATTCAGAAGTTGTTGTGCAGGCCTTAAAGGGACATGTTTATTCTTATGCCACTTTAAATGAACCTTGGTGCAGCGCTTATTTAGGTTACGAGGTTGGCATTCATGCACCTGGCAAAGAAGGAAGAGAGAATGGCCTAAAAGCCGCTCACCACTTATTACTTGCACATGGTTTAGCGATGAAAGTGCTCAACAGAATCAGCCCTGAAAGCAAAAATGGTATCGTCTTAAACCTGAGTCCATGTTATCCGCTTACGGATTCAGGCGCTGATAAACAAGCCGCGAAATTTGCCCACGATTATTTTAACGATTGGTATTTGATGCCTGTACTAAAAGGCGTTTACCCTAAAATTTTGCGTCAGTTTGATCAAAACAACTTAGACTATATGAAATCTGGTGATTTAGATCTTATACATCAGCCTCTCGATTACATTGGCATCAATTATTACACTCGCTCTGTGTTTAAGGCATGTAAAAATAACAATTTTGAGCCTTGCCCAGCCCAAACACAGCCAACCACTGATATGGGATGGGAGTTATATCCACAAGGCCTAACCGAAGTTTTGGTCGATATCCATCAACGTTACGACTTGCCACCTGTGTATATCACCGAGAACGGTGCGGCGATGAAAGATGAACTAAATAATGGACAGGTTGACGATGACGATCGTATTCGCTATTTTCAAACACACTTAAACGCATTAGAAAGTGCAATGTCACAAGGTGTTGATGTTCGAGGCTATTTTGCTTGGAGTTTAATGGATAACTTTGAGTGGGCCGAAGGCTATGAAAAACGCTTTGGACTGGTTTATGTTGACTTCAAAACACAAAAAAGAACAATAAAAAATAGTGGTGAAGCATACAGGCAGCTTTTAAAGGCTCGACGTTCATCACCTGATTAACTTTTAATTAGGTACTACCATGCTGAGTATTAAAGAAAAA
>CAWUUQ010000223.1:0-6242 GCA_963925625.1 uncultured Psychrosphaera sp. | reverse complement strand
AACTCATGAGCCAAAATTTACACAAGGCTCAGTCTTGAAGGACCCTGATTTTTCCGCCTTAGCAAAACATATAGAGAGCTCAAAATCACTTTCAGGCTTGTCATCGGGCACTTCAATTGCAGTCATTAAAAATGGCAACGTTATTTATTCAGGGCAATTTGGTTACAGCGATATAAAGTTAAAAACCAAAGTGACGGGCGAAACACCCTTTTATATTGCATCAGCGACCAAACCTTTTTTTGCTTTAAATACACTTTTGGAAATAGACAAAAAAAGCCTCAGAAAAAATGTGACATTGGCGGATATGTTCCCAAACATAGATAAAGATGGCATTGATACAAACGGAATTGGAATTCCAGAGCTACTTACTCACACCAGTGGTATTGATAACTTACCGTTAGTATTGGCGACGGCTTACAGTGGTGTTTATACCCCCAAAAGTCTTGAAGAGGTGATTAATAATGAGACGGTAATATCTGAGTCTAGCGTCTCTAAACACAACAGTTCTAAACACACTAATTTTAAATACTCGAATGTTGGATACAATATCCTTAGCGTCTTTGGTGACCGCCATTTTAACGAGTCATGGCAACAAAGGTTAGCTAACAATATTTTTAAGCCATTAAATATGAGTCATACGTCAGCCCAGCGAAGTTATTTTGATGCAATGGGCATAAACGTTGCCAAACCGTATTCATTGCTCGTGGATAATGGAAACAACGCCTTGTATCTAGAAAAGCAGGATAAAACGCTACACGCTGCGGGCGGTATGTTCTCAACTTCTTCAGATTTAGCTAAGTTTGTGATTGCCCAATTAAGTTCGGGTGTTGTTTATGACAAGAAAGTTAGCAAAAATGTATTTCCCGCCCATGTCATGGCTTTGTCTCAACAAGAACAGGTTTCAACGGATGCTAGTTTTTTAGACTTTAAACGCAATGGTTATGCATGGGGTTGGTACACAGGAACATATAAAGAACAACACATGTTGCATCATTTTGGTGGTTTTGCGGGGGACCACGCACACATTTCTTTTATGCCAAGCCAAAATATAGGATTAGTTGTACTTAATAACGAAGATTTTTTAAGCGCTAGAATAACTAGTATTATTGCTGACTTTGTTTATGGAAAGTTGCTGGGCGACAAAGAAACTGAAGTTCGTATTAACAACCGATTTGAAAGTTTGAATTCAAAACTCGCCAACGTAGAAATAATGAAGGAAAAAGAGACAAACAAAATAAACGCAAGAAAGACTCTGTTAACCTTTCCGAAAGAACATTATGTAGGCAAATACAAACATGATCTATTGGGTGAACTCGCTGTGACGTTGGACAAAAATGATCAATTTCATTTAGAGTGGGGTGAATTAGAAACAACAGCGACTGGCATGAACAAATTAAATCAAATTCGTGTGACGTTTATTCCTACCTCTGGTGAAGTGATCAAATTTGATGTTGAAGGCATGAGTTTAACGTACTCAGGATCAACATTTAACAAAATCTAATATTTTCAGAAAAACAAAAAAACAAAGAGTGAGTAAAATGACCGTAAATGAAATGGCAAAAAGAAACTACGACTGGGTAGAAAAAATGGGCTGGCACGACAATAAAACGGTACTTGAAGCCTTAGCCTTAATTACTTCTGAAATTGGTGAGGCTGTTAATGAATGTCGCAACGAAAAGCCAACGGCGGCATTTGGTGAAGAACTTGCAGATATTGTATTAAGAGTGATGGATTTAGCCCATTGGCAAGGTATTGATTTGGAGCAAGAACTAATTGCCAAAATGGATAAAAATGAACAAAGAGGCGCCCGGGGAAGAATCAAATAATTATGGCCTTTTATAATCCCAATCGACTTTAAGTATTTGTAAGGCAAGTTATTTAAGTGTTTAGAACACTAAAAAACGAATAAGTTTGAAATAAAAAGTAAAGGTACAATTGAGTATCAAGTCTTAACCCTATATTCTACCCCAAACAATAAGAGTATTGGGGTTTAAGGAATGGCGTTTAACATGGGTTTTGTAAAAACAGTAAGCAAGAGTATTACCGCTTTTATGGCGCTTGTCTTTGTAATATCTGTATTGTCAGGTTGTACAAAAAAGACCAGCGCTGAGCATATCACTTCGGCCAATGAAGCCATCGCCCAAAAAGATTTTGCAACAGCCTCAATTGAACTAAAAAATGCCATACGCATTGAACCCAATAATGCAGAAATTCGTTTTTTATTAGGTAACGTCTATTTAGAGACAAGACAGTTTGCTGCCGCTGAAAAAGAACTAGAAAAAGCCTTAGAATTTGAATACCCAGCAAATGATGTTATTCCACTTTTATCAAAAATATATCAGCGCCAAGGCGAAGATAAAAACCTATTTAAACTTACTGCAAAAGCCAAAGGGTTAAAGCCGAAAGAACTAGCCCAACTTAAGTTATACCAAGTTCAAGCCTATGTAAGAAAAGGCCAAAATGAAAAGGCAGCGAGCTTGATTGAAGAATTAAAAGGCGTTAGACAAGGCGCAGAGTTTACTCAACTCGCCTTTGTATATGATCTGATTATAAAGAATAACCTCGACGCAGCAATTGTTCATACACAAGGCATTTTGGATAAATTTCCAAATCAACCTGATGCGTTAAAACTTAAAGCACAATTATATTTGCAAGCTGCTGAACCTTTAAAGGCGGCTGAGGCATTCAGTGTTTATATAGAGCAATTTCCAGAAGAGGTCGATGTACAATTTGACCTAGCGCGTTTATATAACCAATTAAACATGCCAGAAAAAGCAGAGCCACTCGTTGATGACTTATTAAAAACATACAAACAACAACCAATTTTATTGCAATTAAAATCAACAGCTCGACTCGCACAAAAAGATTTTAAAGGGGCACAGTCCTATGCTGAAAAAGCATTGCAGTTAAATTTAGAAGATAATCCGACACGGTTAATTGCAGGTATCAGTAGTTATTTTTTAAAAGACTATGAAAAGGCCAATGGTCATCTTTCATTATTAGCCGGCGTTTTATCTTCAAACCATCCTGCGTTGCGCATGTTAGCAGATAGCCAATTAAAGTTAGGTATGACATTAGAAGCAAACGAAACGGTCCAGCAATTTGATGATATCAGTGATGCAGATGTAAGTTTATTGTCGGGTGTAGGCCGCGCTTTGTTACGAGAAGGTGAGATTAAAAAAGCAAAAACAGTTTTAGAACGCCAACCAGACTCTGTTGAATCGGCCAAAGCATTGGCGAACATTGCCTCATTAAAACTGTCTTTAAATGATGTATCTGGAATTGTGGATCTCGAGTCTGCGCTTTCACAAATGAATGACACAGGTGCCTCAACGGATTTACCGAAAGAAGCAATTGAATTAACTTTAGCTCAGGCTTATTACTCAAATAAACAATATGACAAAGTTTTGGAAATTGCCGAAATGTGGAAAGCCTCTGAAGAAACAAAGCTAAAAGGCCTACTATTGGCTGGTAAAGTGTTAACGCAGTTAAATAAAAATTCAGAGGCTAACGATAGTTACGAAAAAGCATTAACACTTAAGCCTAACGATGCTCAGATTAAATTTGAAATACTCAGCCTTAAAGACAAAACATCTGTAGAACAAAAAGAAGCCTTGTTGGTGGATGTTAAAGCGCTGTTGAAACAGCATCCTAATTTTGTCCCTGCGATTAAACTGCATTACTTACTAGCAAAAATTTTGAAACAACCCGAACAAATGTTGTTGCACTTGGATAAACAGATTGCGGGTACTGCCAACGCTGGAAACAATACGAACCTTAAACTAACAGCGGGTTTAATGTCATTGTTAGAAAATGATCTAGACGGTGCAATAAACTACCTAACGTCAGCCAAAGGCGAAATGCCTGCATCATTTTGGTCTCAGTTAGCACAGGCATATATTAAAAAAGGTCAGTACGAAGAAGCAACAATGTTGTTTCAAGAGTGGTTTGACAAACAACCTAATAACCCTGCTGCGGTAGTCGGAATGATAAAAGTTCACGACAGCAAAGGTGAATACAATCAAGCCCTAAAAGTTAGTCGTCAATATTTAGATGTTGTAGGTGGGCAAAATGTAGAAGTTAAATTATTGCATCTATATATGTTGGGCAAGGCTCGTCAGTATGCAGAACTTAAAAATGGCTTGGCTGAATTGCCTGAAGCCATTCAAGATTTACCATTTTCGAAGGGCTTATTGGGGCAAACACAACTTATTGAGAAAAACTTTACAGAAGCCGAAAAAAATCTAAAGCTAGCTTACGTCGTTGCCCCATCTCCGGTAAACGCAAGCATGCTTTATGTTGCAACTCATCAAAATAGTGGTGCGGAAGTGGCAGAACGTTTTCTTAAACAGCATATTGAATCTAACCCAAGTGATGAGGCAAACTTGATGCGCTTTGCACAAATGCAGAATGGTAAAGATCCAAAATCGGCTCAAGCCTATTACCAGCGTATTATTAGAATCAATAATGATAACTTTGTCGCACACAACAATTTAGCTAATTTATTGATTGATGATGGCAAGCTAGAAAAGGCCTATGAACATGCCCAAGAAGCAAAAAGACTTAAGCCTAAAGAGCCAAATATTTTAGATACGATAGGCGTGATTGAACTACGATTAGGTAAACACAAAGAAGCGCTAGTGAACCTATCGGCGTCGATAGATGTATTTAAAGGGAAAGAACCAGAAACGGTTTATGTAAATTATATAGAAGCCTTGTTAGCCAATGGTGAAATCAAATTAGCGGAACGTAAAATGGCTGACAAACCACTAAAAAATGCAAATAACCAAAAACGATTACAACAACTTAAAACACAATATAGCTTATAAAGAAGATTAAAATGACCAAAATTGAGATCACAAAAGAACCTATCGAACTGAATAAATTATTAAAATTTGAAAGCATTGTCGCGAGCGGTGGTGAGGCAAAACAATTAATTAGCGCTGGCAGAGTTGTTGTTAATGGCATGGTAGAGAAAAAAATACGTAAACAACTTCAACATGGCGATACGGTAGAAGTTGGTGGTGAGAAATACTTGGTCATGTTAGTAGAAGCCTAAACAACATCTCGACAAAATCATCTGGTTAGACCACAATAAGCTTACTAAATAATTTATTCAGTAAGCTTTTTTATGACTATACAAAACAAACCCAATAAAACGCTCTCAACCTATCACAAACTAGAAAAGTTGCCATTTGGAAAAAGATTGTTCTCTGCAATGATTGGGCGAGTAGCACCTTACTTCTCAACAATAAAACCCTATATCTCAGACTTAAAGCCAAATGAATGCACTTGCCTAATTAAAAAACGTAAAAAGGTTGAGAACCACATTGGAACCGTACACGTTATTGCAATTTGTAATGGGCTTGAAATGGCAATGGGCGTGATGGCAGAAGCCTCTGTGCCTCGTGAACTTAGGTGGATACCAAAGGGAATGAGTTTAGATTATACGGCGAAGGCAGGCTCTGATATTCGTTGTGTCGCCAAGGTAAATGCCGAAGATTGGAAACCAGGTGACTTATTTGTGGATGTAACCGCTTACGATACTGATGACGTGATTGTTGTTAAAGGGACGATTAAGTTGTGGATCTCCGAAAAGCCTAATCTTCAAAAATAATCCGATCACGGCCGTTTTGTTTCCCAAAGGCAAGACGGCGATTGGCCACTTTTACGAGTTCTGCAGCCGACTCTCCATCGGTCGGAAATTCGGCAATGCCCATAGTAACAGTAAATCGTTCGGCAAGAGGAGGTGTGTTTTTATCAAACTTGGCATCAATAGTTTGAACAATTCGTTGGCCAAGACTCAGCGCTGAATTTATATCACAATCTGGCAATATGATACTGAACTCCTCTCCACTAACACGACAAGCAAATTCATAGTTCCTGACAGAATGACTTAATACTTGTGCTAGATACTTTAATACTCTGTCACCCTCAAGGTGCCCGTAACTGTTATTGATGTTTCTAAAGTGATCAATATTTAAGGTGACTAACGATACGGAATGAGCACTTCTTTCTGCTTGTGAAATGTTGCGGCCTAGTTGTTCAAATAGGAAGGTGCGATTGTATAAGTTTGTTAAGCTGTCTCGTAATATTTGTTCTTTTATGAGCTCAAAGTTTTTGCGATACGTTAAAAAAGAAAAAATATCTGAAAATCCACTCGGTTTTAATAAGAAGGAGTTCCGGCCTTTTTCAAAATTCGCCAGGTAAAATGAGACAAGTGCGGAGAACACAACGGCGGT
>CAWUUQ010000222.1:0-38315 GCA_963925625.1 uncultured Psychrosphaera sp. | reverse complement strand
TTACCCAATACATCCATGATGCGACCTAGGGTCTTAACACCAACTGGAACTTCAATACCTTTGCCAGTAGATTCTACTTGCACACCGCGGGCTAAACCGTCAGTAGTACCTAGTGCGATTGCACGAACAACACCGCCACCTAGCTGCTGCTGAACTTCTAGCGTAAGACCTGTTAGGCCTCCGGTAGTAACTTTAATCGCGTCATATACTGCAGGTACTGCATCTTGTGGGAACTCTACGTCCACAGCCGCGCCAATGATCTGTACGACCTTACCTTGACTCATGACATTTCCTCTAAATTAATTTTTAAACCTAAACCGCTGCAGAACCAGCACATATCTCAGAAATTTCCTGAGTAATGGCCGCCTGACGTGCCTTGTTGTATATCAATTGTAAGTCGTCTATTAACTCACCAGCATTATCTGTTGCGGCTTTCATCGCAACCATACGCGCGGCTTGTTCAGACGCGGCATTTTCAACAACACCTTGATACACTTGAGATTCCACATAACGAACCAATAATGTTTCCAATAATACTTTTGGATCCGGTTCGTAGATGTAATCCCACTTATGAGACATGTCTTCGTCTTCTGCTTTTGGTAAAGGTAATAATTGATCGATCGTTGGTTGTTGAGTCATGGTATTTACAAATTTATTGTAAACCACGAACAAGCGGTCGATTTTGCCTTCATTGTACGCTTCTAACATTACACGTACTGCACCTACTACATCTGAAACAGATGGTGCATCACCTAAGCCTGTTTTAGCAGCAACAACGTTGCCACCGAAACGGTTAAAGAAACCAACAGCTTTAGTACCTAAAGTTGCAAAGTCTACTTCAATACCGTTATCAACGTATTGTTTTACGTCGTTTGCAACTGCTTTAAACTCGTTAGAGTTTAAGCCGCCACACAGACCACGGTCAGACGAAATTACCACATAACCTACACGTTTAACCTCACGCTCTTCCATATATGGATGGCGATATTCAAGGCTACCGTTTGCAATGTGACCAATCACTTTACGCATTGTTTGCGCATATGGACGGCTTGACGCCATACGGTCTTGAGCTTTCTTCATTTTAGAAGCCGCAACCATTTCCATAGCACTGGTGATCTTCTGAGTGTTTTTAATACTCCCGATCTTACCTTTAATTTCTTTTGCGCCGGACATGTGATTCTCCGATTAACTTTCAACGAAAGAGAAAGCCGAAGCTTTCTCTCAACTTATTTACCAAGTTTGAGTGGCTTTGAATTTCTCAATGCCAGATTTCAAGCTTGCTTCGATATCGCCGTTGAAGTTACCGGTAGCATTGATGTCATTCATAAGCTCAGTGTGTTCACTGTTCATGTATGAGATTAACGCTGCTTCGAAGTCTAATACTTTAGAAACTTCAATGTCCTTCAGGTAACCTTTTTCAGCAGCATATAATGAAACGCCCATGTCAGAAATAGACATTGGAGCATATTGCTTCTGTTTCATTAGCTCAGTTACGCGCTGACCATGTTCTAATTGAGAACGAGTCGCTTCATCTAAATCAGATGCAAACTGAGAGAACGCTGCTAATTCACGGTACTGCGCAAGTGCTAGACGGATACCACCACCTAGTTTCTTGATGATCTTAGTTTGAGCTGCACCACCAACACGAGATACCGAGATACCAGCATTTACAGCTGGACGGATACCTGCGTTAAACATATCTGACTCAAGGAAGATCTGACCATCGGTAATCGAGATTACGTTAGTCGGAACGAACGCAGATACGTCACCAGCTTGAGTTTCAATGATTGGAAGTGCGGTAAGAGAACCAGTTTTACCTGTTACTCTACCTTCAGTGTAACGCTCTACATAGACTTCGTTTACACGAGCAGCACGCTCAAGTAGACGTGAATGTAGGTAGAAAACATCACCTGGGTATGCTTCACGACCAGGAGGACGTTTAAGAAGCAATGAAATTTGACGATAAGCAACAGCTTGCTTAGACAAATCATCATATACGATTAGTGCATCTTGACCGTTATCACGGAAGTATTCACCCATAGTACAGCCAGAGAAAGGTGCAAGGAATTGTAGCGCAGCAGACTCAGAAGCAGAAGCAGCAACAATGATAGTGTTTTCTAACGCACCATGCTCTTCTAACTTACGTACTACGTTAGCAATTGTAGAAGCCTTTTGGCCAATTGCTACGTATACACATTTGATACCAGATTCTTTCTGGTTGATGATTGCATCGATTGCTAGTGCTGTTTTACCAGTTTGACGGTCACCGATAACTAATTCACGTTGACCACGGCCAACTGGAATCATCGCATCAACAGATTTATAACCAGTTTGTACTGGTTGATCTACTGATTGGCGTTCGATTACACCTGGTGCAATTTTTTCAACTGGTTCAAAACCAGCTGCGTCGATTGGACCTTTACCATCAATTGGTTCACCTAGTGTGTTTACAACACGACCAAGTAGTGCGTCACCAACAGGAACTTCTAAAATACGACCTGTTGATTTTACTTTTGTGCCTTCTTGTAGGTCCGCATATGGACCCATTACTACTGCACCTACAGAGTCACGCTCTAGGTTAAGTGCGATAGCATAACGATTACCAGGAAGTTCGATCATCTCGCCCTGCATACAATCTGCAAGACCATGAATTCGAATGATACCGTCAGTTACAGAAACGATAGTACCTTCGTTACGAGCTTCGCTGACAACGTTGAACTGTTCAATACGTTTCTTGATCAGTTCAGCGATTTCAGTTGAGTTAAGTTGCATGCTCAAATCCCCAATTACGATTGCAATACATGTGATAGACGCTCTAGTTTGCCGCGAATAGTTGCATCAATAACGGTATCGCCCGCTTTGATTAACAATCCGCCAACAACTGCGCTATCAATGTTGCAATTCAGCTTAATTTTGCGTGCTAGACGTTTTTCTAAAGAAGCCACCAAGCCAGCTTGGTGCGCTTCGCTAATTTCTGTTGCCGAAGTCACTTCAACTTCAATTTCATTCTCGTACAGTGCTTTAAGTTCATTGAACATTTCAGCAACCGCAGGGAACGCAACTAAACGACCATTTTCAGCCATTACCTTAGTAAGGTTTTGACATTGTTCATTTAATTGCTCACCACATACTTTGATAAATAAATCAGAAGCAACTTCTGGTGAGTGAGAGCCGGAAAGAAAGGCTTTGATGTCATCATTTTGAGCAACTTGTGCCGCAAACGATAACATGTCATGCCATTCTGCTACTGCTCCACTATCAACAGCGAAATCAAACGCAGCTTTTGCGTAGGGACGAGCTACTGTAGTCAATTCAGACATTTGCTCTATTCCTCTGCTTATAGTTCTGCAACGAGTTTATCTAAGATATCGCTGTGGGCAGCAGCATCAATTTGACGCTCTAAAATTTTCTCTGCACCAGCAATGGCTAAAACAGAAACCTGTTGACGAAGATCTTCTTTAGCTCGGTTACGCTCAGCGTTAACTTCTGCTTGACCTTGCGCAATGATTTTCTCACGCTCTTCATGGCCACGTTGTGTTTCTTCGTCTACGATTTGTGTCGCACGCTTTTTCGCTTGCTCAATGATTTCAGCAGCTTGAACTTTAGCTTCTTTAAGCTGTTCTTTTGCTTTGTCTTGTGCAAGTTCTAAGTCTTTTTCAGCTCTTTCTGACGCTGCTAGACCATCCGCTATTTTATTTTGGCGTTCTTCAATTGCACCATTTAGTGGTGGCCACACATATTTCATTGTGAACCAAACAAAAAATGCAAATGCTAAAGCTTCGCCTAATAGAGTGGCATTAAGATTCATTAACGCTCTCCTTACTTAATTAATACTATTGTTCGAATGAAAATGAGTGATTAAGCAAGTACGAACAACATGTATAACGCGATAGCTACACCGATCATCGCGATAGCGTCGATAAGACCCGCTACGATGAACATTTTTACTTGTAGCTGAGGTGCTAGTTCTGGTTGACGTGCAGCTGATTCTAAGAATTTGCCACCTAAAAGACCAAAACCGATAGCAGTACCAAGTGCACCTAAGCCGATTAGTAGAGCAACAGCGATATATAACATATGTATCTCCAATTTTAATGTTTAAAGTTTAAAGTTAAATGTAAAAAGTAATTTGTTTTGCGGGCATCCTGCCCTTAACCCTTCGGGCCCAGCTAAGCTGTTCTAATTTTATCCCGAAAAATTAGTGTTCTTCATGCGCCAAGCTTAAATACACGATAGTTAACATCATGAAGATAAACGCTTGAAGAGGAATAACTAACAAATGGAACGCTGCCCAAATGAAGTGAGCTGGTAATTGCCAGAACCCCATTAAGCCTGCGATCAAGATGAATATAAGTTCACCTGCATACAAGTTACCGAATAGACGAAGTGCTAAAGACATAGGCTTAGCAATCAATGCGATAACTTCTAAGATGAAGTTGAACCAATATAACCAAGGTGTGTTAAACGGATGAGCGTAAAGCTCTTTCATGAATCCGCCAAAACCTTTGATTTTAATTGAGTAAAAAATCATTAGGACAAATACGCCTAGGGCTAACGCCGCAGTCATATTTAAATCTGTTGTTGGTACAACTTTTTGGTAAATGTGTGAGTTACCTGAAGAAATAACTTCCCATGACTCTCCACCAATTAAAGCAGCTGCAGTCGGAAGAAAATCAACCGGTATGATATCCATGAAGTTCATTAATAGAACCCAAACAAATATCGTTAAAGCTAATGGAGCGATAAGCGGGTTTTTGCCATGGAAAGTGTCTTTCACACTTTGCCCAACAAATTCCACAATCATTTCAACAAAACATTGAAACTTACCAGGCACACCGACGGTTGCCTTTTTTGCTACGCTACGAAACGAAAGAATAAACACCAAGCCCAAAAGGATTGACCATGCCAACGTATCTACGTGCCATGTCCAAAAACCTTCGCCCACTGACGCATTCGTCAAATGGTGCTTGATGTAACCCTGAGTAGTGAGTTCACCAGACATTGTTTATTTCCCAAAAGTTTAAAGTTTAAATAAAAATCGACTGTAAAAACTGGCTTATTTTCATTATCAAAAATCCTACTAACAACGCCGGAAAGACGACGGTAAAGAACTTAATGACAGCAATAAACATTGCACCAGTAATCATTATTTTTACTGTTTCTCCGCGATAAAAAGACGCCGCAATTAGTTGTAACTGCTGTGCCCCTGAAAAGCGAAACGCATATAGTGTAAAAACAATAGAAGGAATCACGTCTAACATGGCCCCAATAAAAAAGGATTGGCCCGCATGAACTTCCCACATAAATCCAACAAAAACCGATAACACGATAGCAATGACAGTTTGAATCAATAAAAACACTAAAGCGTTCTTTCTGTACTTCTTACTAAGGTGCTGCTTAACGTGTTGTACCAAAACTCGGTTTTCCTAAATTTTATAATCATTTAAAAAAATGAAGACCTAGATAATAAAACAGTGTCTAAAATCGACAGACTAAATGAACGCTAGGTTAAAATCAGGCGAAATTATACGTTTTAATCTACTATTTGCAAGTGCGTGTGTGGTTAATAAGAAGTGAGGATTAACTAATGAGGAATGTATCTCGAAGCTTGCCTAAAAGTAATTAAATTTCAAGTTATTAGGCTTTGTTTGTAGATAACTGAAATGAAAGGTGAATTTAAATTGATTTATCGTTACTAAATTACTGATTTAATAAAACAAGTGACAAAAAAACCTTACAAACAAGACGTTTATTTTGTCACTATTTAAATATTCTTTTTAACTATTAAGCGCTCGAATGTTCAAACGGTTAAAAAAGTTAATCTTCTGGTGTTAAATGGGCAATAATTCCATCAAGTTCATCTAGCGAAGAATACGAAATCACCATTTTACCTTTGCCTTTACGGTTATACGTAATATCAACCTTGGCACCTAAACGTTCAATTAATTGTTGTTCTAACAATTTAACATCAGGATCTTTTTCTTTAACGGCTTTTTCTTCTTGTTCTTGTGTCAGGCTGTTAACTAACTTTTCAGTATCACGAACCGTTAAGTCTTTTGCCACAACTTTGCGAGCCGCTAATATCTGAGTATCACCTGACAAGCCTAAAAGAACTTTGGCGTGACCAAATTCAAGATCACCATGTTCCATTAATGTTTTAACATCATCTTCTAAACGATTTAAACGTAGGTAGTTGGTGACTGAAGTACGAGATTTGCCGACCGCATCTGCAACTTCTTGATGTGTTAACTCAAACTCGTCTTGTAGTCGCTGCAATGCAATTGCTTCTTCCATCGCATTTAAGTCTTCACGCTGAATATTTTCTATTAACGCAATGGCGACGGCTGCTTCGTCCGGTACATCTTTAATAATACAAGGAATCGTATCGAGCTGTGCTAATTGAGATGCTCTCCAACGACGTTCACCAGCAATAATTTCAAATTTTTCATCGGCAATAGGGCGAACAACAATTGGCTGAATGATGCCTTGATTACGAATTGATGCAGCAAGTTCATCTAACGCTTCAGGAGACATGTCTTTACGTGGTTGATATTTACCAGGCACTAATTGCTCAATTGGCAAATTAATCATATTTTTCTGACTTGTATTAATGTCAGAAGAACTAGATTCTGATGATTGCTGGTTTGCTTGCGTTGCTAACAACGCATCTAAGCCTCTTCCTAACCCACGTTTACGAGGTGACATAACTTTCCTTTACTACAAATAATTTTATTAATTAAGCTGCGCTATTTTTGTCTGAACGACGCAACATTTCGCCCGCTAACGCTAAATAAGCCTTTGCACCCGAAGACGATTTGTCATAATACATGACCGGTGATCCGAAGCTTGGCGCTTCTGCTAAACGTACATTTCGAGGAATTACCGTACGGTAAACTTTATCTCCAAAATGGTGCTTAAGTTGTTCAGAAACGTCATTGGCTAGTCGATTTCTAGGATCGTACATGGTTCGCAAAATCCCTTCAATTTTAAGATCTGGATTTACAATTGCTGCCAACTGGCTAATGGTATCCATTAAGGCGGTTAATCCTTCCAATGCATAATATTCACATTGCATAGGCACAATAACTGAATCAGCTGCGGCCATGGCATTAACCGTCAACATATTAAGCGAAGGGGGACAGTCTATAAAAATGAAGTCATATTGATCTTTGATTTTTGCCAGTGCGTTTTTAAGTCTTAACTCTCGACCAAACATTTCCATCATTTTTACTTCAGCAGCCGTAACATCACCATTGGCAGCGATAACATGAAAACCGCCTGACGATTCTTTTTGGACAACTTGATCAAATGGCGTATTTTCTACCAGCAAATCATAAGCACTGTATTCGACTTCATACTTATCAATTCCAGACCCCATAGTGGCATTGCCCTGCGGATCTAAATCGACCAATAATACTTTTCGTTTTGTTGCAGCCATTGAAGCGGCAAGGTTAACCGCTGACGTTGTTTTCCCAACACCACCTTTTTGATTGGCTATTGCTATTATTTTTGCCACGTTTTTCTCAATCCCTTATTATCAATCGTTACGTTTACTCAACACAACTAAATGACGTTCGCCGTCTAATTCAGGCACGGTTAATTGAATTATTTTCTCAACTTTAACAAATTTCGGTAAAGCTTCAATTTCTTCTTGATCAACTTGGCCTTTTAACGCAAAAAATCGGCCATCTTCAGCAACCAAATGATGACTCCAGTTAACCATATCTGAAATTGATGCAAATGCACGACTCAGAACGCCAGCATATTGGCCATGATGATCTTCAACTCGGCTTAATGTAGGAGTCGCATTTTTAATACCAAGTTCATGATTAACTTGAGTGATAAAACGAATTCTTTTTCCTAATGAGTCTAATAACGTAAATTCTGACTCTGGATTAGCAATCGAAAGTGGTATACCTGGTAGGCCTGGGCCTGTGCCGACATCAATAAATTTATTGTTTTTATTGGGCGTTAAAGATAAGTGAGGACTTACCACCAAACTATCAACAATATGTTTTACTAACATCTGTTGCGGATCTCTTACGGAAGTTAAGTTATAAGCCTTATTCCATTTATTTAACATTTCAACATAACCAACTAGTTGGTCAATTTGTTGACCAGATAAGGTTAAGTCTGTTTTTTCAATGAGTTGAATAAGCTTATTTTTTAACATGAGATCGATTTTAAGTTGATTTTTATTTAGGTAAGAAAGTATAGCGAGCAAAACCCGCCATACCTAGAGATTATTTTAATGAATGAGCGATGGCGTTACGCCGATCGTTTTAATGCGCCGTGTTTTTTCAAATAAACCAATATCATTGAAATTGCAGCTGGCGTTATGCCAGAAATCCTTGCCGCCTGACCAACCGTATCAGGGCGAGAGTCTTCAAGTTTCGCGATAACTTCATTTGATAAGCCGCTAATAGACGCGTAATCAAAATCTGCAGGGATCTTTGAATCTTCATGCTTTTTCTGTTTGGCAATTTCCATTAATTGACGATCAATATAACCTTGATATTTGATCTGAATCTCAACTTGTTCAGCGGCTAATTGATTTTCATTAGCTGGACCTACACCGTCAATTTTCATCAGGTCGTCGTAACGAACTTCTGGCCGACGTACCAGATCTTCTAAACTTGCTTCTCGTGAAATAGGTGTTTTTAATAACGCATTAACTTCCGCTAAGGCTGGGTGATCTTTGTGAATCCAGTTGCTTTTTAAACGTTCTTTTTCGATCGCTATTTGTTCAATTTTTTCATTGAATATTTTCCAACGGTTATCATCAACTAAGCCTAATTCACGACCTTTTTCTGTTAAACGTAGGTCAGCATTATCTTCGCGTAATAACAATCGATATTCTGCACGGCTAGTAAACATTCTGTACGGTTCTTTTGTTCCAAGTGTCGCTAAGTCATCAATCAATACGCCTGCATAAGCTTGATCTCTAGTTGGTGACCAAGCTTCTTTGTCTTGAGCGCTTAGAGCAGCGTTTAAGCCAGCAATTAGACCTTGTGCTCCAGCTTCTTCATAACCAGTTGTGCCGTTAATTTGACCAGCAAAAAACAATCCATCTATAAACTTAGTTTCTAATGATTGTTTTAAATCTCGCGGATCAAAATAATCATATTCAATGGCATAACCAGGACGCGTAATATGTGCGTTTTCAAAACCAGCAATTGAACGAACTAATTCAACTTGTACGTCAAATGGAAGGCTTGTAGATATGCCATTTGGATAAACTTCGTAAGTATTTAGTCCTTCTGGCTCTACAAATATTTGATGTTGATCTTTATCAGCAAAACGTACGATTTTATCTTCGATAGAAGGGCAGTATCTTGGACCAATTCCTTCAATTTCACCTGAGTACATTGGTGAACGATCTAATCCACCTCTGATCACATCATGCGTTTTTGTATTTGTGTACGTAATGTAACAATTGATTTGTTTAGGGTGACAACCTGCTTTGTTGATGTACGAAAAGTTAGGTGTTGGTGTATCACCTGGTTGTGCTTGCATCACTGAAAAGTCTATCGTTCTAGCATCAATACGTGGTGGCGTACCAGTTTTAAGTCGATCAACACGGAATGGCAATTCTCGCAATCTGTTTGCTAATGCGATCGAAGGAGGATCGCCTGCACGGCCTCCAGAATGATTTTCTAAACCAATATGTATCTTGCCACCTAAAAATGTACCAACGGTCAATACAACCGCTTTGGCTTTGAATTTAAGGCCCATTTGAGTCACAACGCCCGTTACTCGATCGTTCTCAACGATTAAGTCATCACATGACTGCTGAAAGATCTTTAAATTGGGCTGGTTCTCAATAATATTTAGCACAGCAGCTTTGTAGAGCTGTCTATCAGCTTGCGCTCTCGTTGCTCTTACTGCCGGGCCTTTGGAAGAATTTAGTGTTCTAAATTGGATACCGCCAGCATCTGCTGCTAGTGCCATTGCACCACCAAGGGCGTCGATCTCTTTTACCAAATGACCTTTGCCGATCCCACCAATCGCTGGATTACATGACATTTGACCTAGAGTATCGATGTTGTGTGTTAACAAAAGAGTGCTTTGCCCCATACGAGCAGCTGCCAAAGCGGCTTCGGTGCCTGCGTGGCCACCACCAACTACGATAATGTCAAAATGTTCAGAAAAGATCATGATTACCTCAAAACGACTAAAACGGATCCTTACAAAAAGGGCGCGTATTCTAACTTTCTTTTTGATCGATTGAAATGGTTATTTATCGGGCATTTTAAAGGACTTTTTTAAGTTTCTGATCACTCTATTAATATAAGATCTATTTAAAGATCTTTTATTTTTATTACTATTAAGCAAGCACTTTTCTGTGTGTAAGTACTTTTTCTTTATTAAAATTAGGATCTTCCGAGGATCACTTGCTGTGATCTAGCTTGGATCAAGTCACTTTAAACCTGTTCAGAAATAGCCTACTTATCCACACTCAGATATGAGCAATTAGTTGTACATGGGATATCTTCAGTTAGATCAAGTGATCTTAACCGGGTTATACACAGGGGGCATTAAAATATAGTACATCTGTGTGGTTACTGTGCATAACGTCTTAGTACCATGTGATCAGGTTAATGATCGGGTAATTAGGAGCGAATAATGTGTATAAGAGTTCTAATTACGATCCGATAAATTAATTTGAAAAAGGATCGTAATTAATGAAAATAGTTGGAGATCTAGTTAAATGATCGGAGGTTTTATTGTGACTGAAGCTATGATCAGCTAATTATTAGGCCATCTAATATAGGTAAAATGATGTCTTCTGGCAGTTCATCTGACATTGCGTCCGCTAATATTGGGTCAAATATAGCCGTTGCTTGGCAATTTATTAGGCGTTTATGAATGTTTTTGGCAGCATAACAATAAGTATCATAGTTTGAATCACCAAGTCCTATGACGCCGAACATGACGTTTTTTAGATCGGGTTGTGTATCTAACCAGGCATAAAATGCTTTTAGATTGTTTGGTGGATCACCTGCACCTTGGGTAGAAGTACAGACTAACCAAATCGCTGAAGAGGTTGGTACACTAAGTGCTGGTTCTAAAGTTTGTTCTACTTGTAAGCCTTTATTCTCGAATTGTTCTTGAATTTCATCAGCTACAAACTCTGCTGTGCCCGTCTCAGTACCTATAATTAGCGTTACTCTATTTCCAGAGTCGGTTGTATTAAGTGCTGTATGTAATGTTGTAAACGGTGCTTTTGACATCGACTATTCTCTATGTTTATCAATACAAGTTATTTACCAATACAAAACGAACTGAAAATGCGGCCAAGTAGGTCATCAGAACTAAATTCACCAGTTATTTCATTTAAGTGTTGTTGGGCAATACGTAACTCTTCTGCAAGGATCTCACCGGCAATGTATGAATGAAGTTGTTCTTTACCTTGTGCAAGATGTTCTGCAGCTTTGTTTAAGGCGTCTAGATGACGTCTACGTGCCATAAACGTACCTTCAGTACTACCTTCAAATCCCATGGCAGCTTTTAGATGTTGCTTTAGCTCATCAATACCAATGCCTTGTTGTGCAGAAATCGACAATACAGGAATATCATTAGAAAGGGTCATAGATGCGTTTTTTTCGCCGATTAGATCAATTTTATTTCTGATCACGGTTAAAGGCATATTCGTTGGTAATTTTTCCATAAACTCAGGCCACTCGTTGGTGGAGTCCATGTCATTAGATGCGTCAACCATCAATAAAACTTTGTCTGCTTCTTTTATCTCATTCCACGCACGCTCAATACCAATTTGTTCGACGGTATCTGGACTCTCTCTAAGGCCTGCTGTGTCAATAATATGTAACGGCATACCATCGATGTGTATATGTTCTTTTAATACGTCTCGTGTTGTACCAGCAATGTCTGTGACGATAGCACTGTCTTTCCCAGACAATGCATTTAGTAAAGATGATTTACCAGCGTTTGGTCGCCCTGCAATAACAACTTTCATGCCTTCTCGGATGATAGCGCCTTGTTGCGCTTGTTGCTGAACCGAACTTAAATAAGAAATGATGCCTTCTAGATCGTTAGCCACTTTACCATCTGATAAAAAATCTATTTCTTCATCAGGAAAATCTATAGCGGCTTCGACATAAATGCGAAGCTGGATCATTTTTTCAACGAGCGTATGGATTTTGTTTGAGAATTCGCCTTTTAATGACTGCAATGCTGATTTTGCAGCTTGAACGGAATTACTTTCAATTAAGTCAGCAATGGCCTCTGCTTGAGTTAAGTCAATTTTGTCATTCAAAAAAGCTCGTTCGCTGAATTCACCCGCTCTTGCTAATCGTAGATTGGGCATTGCTGTAATTTCTTTGAGGATGAGATCGATAACAATAGGCCCGCCATGACCTTGAAACTCAATTACATCTTCACCGGTAAATGAATTAGGGCCTTTAAAGAATAAGACGATGCCCTGATCTAAAGTGGTTCCGTCAGAAGACTTAAATGACAAGTACTCAGCTTTTCTAGGTTCTGGACAAGTACCTACAATTTTTTCTGCAACGCTTTTAGCAAGTGGACCCGATACTCTGATGATACCAACACCGCCTTTTCCTGGCGCTGTGGCTTGTGCGGCGATTGTTTCTGTATTTTCGAAGGCGTTTGTCATTTCCAATCTCTGTATTTTACTTATAAAAAAAGGCGACCCGAGGTCACCTTTTATTGTACTTCATTTTTTGCGCTAAAGGACTAGCCTTTTTTAGCCGCATTCTTTTTATCAATAGCTTTGTAAATTACCAGCATTTGAATAATAGAAATAAGGTTAGAAACAAACCAATAAAGTACTAGGCCTGATGGGAACCATAGGAAAAATATTGAGAATATTACCGGCATCCACAACATCATTTTTTGCTGCATAGGATCAGCTGATGGAGTTGGAGATAACTTCTGCATTAAGAACATCGAAGCACCAAATAGTATTGGTAAGATGTAATACGGGTCTTGCGCAGATAAGTCAGTAATCCATAAGCCAAACGGAGCATGGCGTAATTCAACACTTTCTAAGAATACCCAGTATAAAGCTAACAAAATTGGCATCTGTAGGATCAATGGTAAACAGCCACCCATTGGGTTAACTTTTTCTTTTTTATACAATTCCATAGTGGCTTGACCGAATTTTTGACGATCATCACCAAAACGCTTTTTAAGCTGTTCCATTTTTGGCTGTAATGCTCGCATCTTAGCCATTGATTCGTATTGTTTTTTCGTTAATGGATATAACAACATTTTAACAACAATAGTAATCAAGATAATTGCGATACCCCAGTTTCCAACAACACCATATATCGCCGCTAAACCAGAAAATAGAATTTGACTGATAAACCAAAGGAAACCGTAATCAACGGTTAAGTCTAAAGTTTCGTGGATATCAGATAATTCAGCTTGATTTTTTGGACCTGCAAATAACGTCGCTTTAGTAGACGCAACTTGACCTGGCTCAATAACTAAAACAGGAGATTTCATACCGATAATAGCGGCGCCGCCATTATTAATGACTCTAGAATAGATGTTGTTCTGATCGTTTTGAGAAGGAACCCAAGCACTTACAAAGTAATGTTGGATCATACCAACCCAACCACCCAGTGTGTTTTTGTTTAAACGCTCATCAGCCATATCGTCAAAGTCATACTTGTCATAGGCTTCGTCAGCGGTTGAATAAACACCACCGCGATAGGTAGGCATCATCATGCTGCTTTCTTGTTCAACTATAGCTTGTTTAAGTTGATAAAAAGGAACAACTTGTGCGGCTACTGAAGAATTATTTTTTACTTCAAAGTTAACGTCGACAGAATGTTTGTTACGTTTAAAAGTAAATGACTTAACAACAGTTAACCCTTGTTCAGACGTATACGTTAAAGGAATGGTTAAACTATTGTCTGTTAACGTCCAATCATTTTTGCTAACGCTATATAAAGGACGACCACTTTTTGAAGAGTCTGGACCATTAGCACCAATTAAACCTGACATTGCAATGTAGCTAGGTGCTTGTTTTAGCAATACCAATTTTTCTTCCGATAAATGTGTTTCGTCATATTGTAATAATGTTGCTGATACAACATCACCACCTTTTGGATCGATTAACACTTCTAAAGTATCGGTCGTTACTTTTATTAGTTGGTCATTCACAGGAGCTGCTGCTTTAACAGCAACTACATTATCTGCCGCTGGCAAATCTGATTCTGAATTTGGAACACTAGCTTCTGGCAAGCTAGCATTATTAATTGTTTTTGTTGTCTCAGTAGAAACCTGCTGAGTGACTGGCGTGTTGTAATCGACTTGCCATTGTTGGAATAGCAAAAAGCTAACCAAGGCTAAACCAATAACTAAGAACGAACGTTGCGATTCCATAGCGCTTACTTCTCTTTATTTTCTGTGTTAGTTAATGATGAGTTTGGGACAGGATCAAACCCACCTTTACTCAAAGGATGGCATTTTAGAATACGTTTAAGACTTAACCAAGCACCTTTTGCAGATCCGTGCTGATCTATAGCTTCAATTGAGTATTCTGAACAACTTGGATAAAAACGGCATTTAGCGGGAAACCAAGGGCTGATTAAGACCTGGTAACCTCTGACTATTTTTTTAAGGATTGTTCGCAACGTAAAGCGATTTTTTTCCATAATTTTTTTAGCTGTTTATTAAGTTTTTCATTATCGATATTGCCAATACCATCTCGTGCGATGACTACTATATCAATATTTGGGAATTCATGTTGATTTAAACGAAAACTTTCTCGAGTAATTCGCTTAATGCGATTTCTTCCAACAGCGGTTTTTTCTTTTTTCTTGGCGACTATTAATCCAACGCGTGCATGAGGCAATTCGTTAAATTTAGCAAGAATAGTGAAGTGATCTGAAACAGCTTTAATCGGTTGATTAAATATGCGGGAGTAATGCGAGGGAGTTACTAAACGTAACTCCCTTGGAAAAGTGAAGTTATCCACTTTTTTACTTAGAAAGAACTTTACGTCCCTTCGCACGACGACGAGCAAGAACTGCGCGGCCGTTTTTAGTTGCCATACAAGCACGGAAACCGTGAGTACGCTTACGTTTTAATACGCTAGGTTGAAATGTACGTTTCATATTATATCCATCCGATCGGTTATTACTGTTAATTATCCAGCAGGTCGCGACCCCTGCAGGGTCCCAAAAAAGGACGCCGAATAATATAGATTGATCCAAGCATAGTCAATGAAAATGATCTATTTATGTTTAATTTAACATTGTATACACAAAAATATTTTTAAAATGCCCATAATTGTGGATAACAATAAAGTTATCCTTTTGTGATTTAGCGTTTTATCAAGTGTTTTTAAGGCACAATTTAATGCATAAACATTGCCAAATAGAAAGATTGTATCGTTATAAATACTGCCTTTAATAGAGCTAATAAAATTAACCAATTAAATATGGGTTTTAAGTGTTTTCTTTGTTGAGTTTGTGGATAAAAATAGGGCATAATGACCGACGCGCTTTTGCGCTTTAAAATAATTATAACCGGACATCATAATAGGATATTAAGTGTATCAATCTCTTTGGCAACATTGCCTACAGGTTTTGGAACAAGAGTTGTCTCAACAACAATTTAACATGTGGATACGGCCTCTTCAGCTCCACAGTTCAGAACAGCTAATTACCCTGTATGCACCAAATCGGTTTGTACTCGATTGGGTAAGAGATAAGTACATGAACCGTATAAATGAATTGTTGGTTCAGTTTAGTGATGGAAACCCGTCTCCAAGGCTTAATTTTGATGTCGGTTCAAAAGTAAATACTCAACCTCAATCTATTAGTCATGCGGCAGCGACAAGTAACGTTGTATCTCATAACTCAAATCAAAATCATCAACAGCAGCAACAGAATTCAATGAACAATCATTCGAATAATGTGGTTAAGCCTCGCGCTGTTTTTAAATCAAATATTAACGATTCATATACATTTGATAGCTTTGTGGAAGGTAATAGTAACCAACTAGCGAGAGCAGCGGCAATGCAAGTCGCAGACAATCCGGGCGGTGCTTATAATCCATTGTTTTTGTATGGTGGTACAGGTTTAGGTAAAACGCATTTATTACATGCGGTCGGAAACGGCATTATTGAGAATAAGAAAGACGCAAAAGTTGTCTACATGCACTCAGAACGATTTGTGCAAGATATGGTAAAAGCACTACAAAACAATGCTATAGAAGAGTTTAAACGTTACTATCGTGGTTTAGACGCACTATTAATAGATGACATTCAGTTTTTTGCTAAAAAAGATCGTTCTCAAGAAGAATTTTTTCATACCTTCAATGCATTGTTAGAGGGTAACAAACAGATCATTTTGACATCGGATCGTTATCCAAAAGAGATCGACGGTGTTGAAGACCGATTAAAGAGTCGATTTGGGTGGGGATTAAATGTTCCAATTGAACCACCTGAGTTAGAAACTCGAGTTGCGATCCTTATGAAAAAAGCACATCAAAGCAAGGTTAAGTTGCCTGAAGAAGTTGCCTTTTTTATTGCAAAACGATTGCGCTCAAATGTACGAGAATTAGAAGGTGCACTAAACCGAGTAATTGCAAATGCTAATTTTACCGGTCGTCCAATTACTATTGATTTTGTAAAAGAAGCGTTAAGAGATTTATTAGCACTGCAAGACAAGTTAGTTACTATTGATAACATTCAAAAAACCGTAGCTGAATATTTTAAAATACGAGTGGCCGATATATTATCGAAACGTCGTAGTCGCTCTGTCGCGCGTCCTAGGCAAATTGCCATGTCGTTGGCTAAAGAACTAACAAACCATAGCTTGCCAGAGATTGGAGACGCTTTTGGTGGACGAGACCATACAACGGTATTACACGCTTGTCGTAAGATAAAAGAATTAAAAGAAGAAAGTCACGAGATTAAAGAAGACGTACAAAATCTTATGCGTATTTTGTCGTCATAGTGGGGAATGGATAGATGCATTTTATAATCAGTAAAGATTCATTATTAAAGCCGTTAACGATGGTTTCTGGCGCAATAGAAAGGAAGCACACGCTCCCTATTTTATCTAATGTATTGATTGAAACGTCTTTGGATTCAGTAAAATTTACTGGCACCGATATGGAAGTAGAACTCGTTGCTTCTACGCAACCTGATAATGTTATTCAGGCTGGGGCGATTACTGTTCCAGCTAAAAAACTGTTCGATATCTGTCGTTCATTACCTGGTGACGCTGAAATTGAATTAAAAGTTGATGGTCATTCTGCAATTGTAAAATCTGGTAAAAGTCGTTTTAGTCTATCTACATTGCCTGCAAGTGATTACCCAAATTTAGAAGAGTGGCAGTCTGAAGATCAGATTGAGATTGGCCGTCATACGCTTCGAGCACTTATTGAACGCATTAACTTTTCTATGGCAAACCAAGATGTTCGTTATTACCTTAACGGTATGTCATTTGAATTAGAGTCCGACATTATTAGAACCGTCGCTACGGATGGTCATAGATTAGCATTAGCTCAACAGCCAGTAACTTCTGGTGTAAAAGAACAAAAACAAGTCATTGTTCCAAGAAAAGCGGTGTTAGAAATATTACGGTTAGTTGAAGATGATAATGAATTGCTGCAGATTCATTTAGGCAATAACCACATTCGTATCATAGATAAGAACTTCGTTTTTACCAGCAAGTTAGTTGACGGACGTTTCCCTGATTATCGTCGAGTATTACCACAAGGTGGCGATAAAACAATCGTTGCAGATAAGAACATGTTAAAAGAAGTCTTCCAACGTGTTTCTATTTTATCGAATGAAAAGTTTAAAGGTGTTCGTTTGAATCTTAGTCAAGGTGAATTATTAGTTAGTGCTAATAACCCTGAGCAAGAACAAGCAGAAGAAACAGCGCTAGTTGATTATAACGGTGGTGATTTAGAAATTGGTTTTAATGTGTCATACATAATCGATGTGTTAAATAACATAACGACCGACACCGTTAAGATCATGTTAGCGGATGCAAACAGCAGTGCATTAATAGAAGGGTTTGATGACCCATCTAGTTTGTATGTTGTTATGCCGATGAAACTTTAGATTTTACAGAAAAGGATGCTTCTAAATCGAGTTAATGTTGTTGGTTTTCGAAACCTAAAACATATAGCGATTGATACGGCTGCAACGGTTAACTGTTTTTATGGACAGAATGGTAGTGGCAAAACGAGTTTGTTAGAGGCGTTGTTTTATCTGAGTCGAGCTCGGTCATTTAGAACAAATAAAAGAAACACCCTAATAAATAAAGAGTCTGTTTATTTAGCAGTTGCTGTTAATTTGAGTCAAAACAAAGACCATAAGTTAGGTCTAGATTTGGACGAAAAAGGAAACTCCAGATTGAAGTTAGACGGCGAGTTGTTATCTCGACTGTCTGAAGGCACTGCTTTAATGCCGGTGCAATTGATAACCCCTGAAAGCTTTGATGTGTTTTTTGGAAGTCCTAAAGCTCGAAGAGCATTCTTGGATTTTGGATTGTTCCACGTGGAACAGGAATATCAAAAGTGTTGGGCTGACTATCAACGGCAACAAAAACAGTTAAACGCGTTGTTAAGAAAAGGTAACGCGGATAAAAGAGAATTAGTTTATTGGTATCGCGGCATGATAAAAAGTGCTGAATTGGTGGAGACCTTTAGAGTTTCCTTTATAGAGAATTTGCTGCAACCACAATTAAACGAATTATCTAAAAAATTAACGGATCACGAAACGGTAGATTTGTTAAAGTCGATACAAATTAGATATAAAGCAAAACTTTTTGATGGTGATGTTAATAGCGATGACGCTATATTAAAACAAATCATGAAAGACGAACGTTATAGGCAGGTTGGGTTTGGTCCAAGTAAAGCCGATATTTCGTTTATGAAAGATGGCGAAGACATTACGAACATGTTGTCTCGCGGACAAAGTAAAATGTTATTTTATTTACTAGAAGTAGGTATGGTAAAACTAGTAAAAAAACAGAGTAATAAAAATATGCTTTTATTGGTAGATGATTTACCTTCAGAAGTAGATGAATTTACCAGAAACACTATGTTAGAAATGCTTTTGCACTCAGAAGCACAAATATTTGTAACAGGGATAGAAAACAAAATCGCAATGGAATTTAGAAAACACACTAATTCTGTGAATGTGTTCCACGTGGAACATGGAACTATTAAACCAGAGAATATGGAGCAGTTATGTCCGTAGAAAATGAATATGGCTCATCGAGTATTAAAGTCTTAAAAGGCTTAGATGCAGTTCGTAAAAGACCAGGAATGTACATTGGTGATACTGACGATGGTTCAGGCTTACACCACATGGTGTTCGAAATTTTAGATAACTCAATTGATGAAGCATTAGCTGGTCATTGTACTGATATCTCAGTAAAGATACATTTAGATGGCTCTGTTTCTGTTCGAGATAATGGTCGTGGTATTCCAACTGAAATTCATGAAGAAGAAGGTGTTTCAGCTGCCGAAGTTATCATGACAGTACTTCACGCCGGTGGTAAATTTGGTGGTGAAGACTCAGGTTATAAAGTCTCTGGTGGACTACACGGTGTAGGTGTTTCCGTTGTAAATGCATTAAGTGACAAACTAGTCCTAACGGTTCGCCGTGATGGTAAATTACATGAACAAGAATATCATTTAGGTGTTCCAGTTGCGCCGCTTGCCGTTATTGGTGAGGCAACAGAAAGCGGAACAGAAGTTCGTTTTTGGCCTAGTGAAACGATATTCTCTGATGTAACTTATCATTTTGATATTCTAGTAAAACGTATTCGTGAACTTTCATTTTTGAACTCAGGTGTTTCTATTCGAATTACTGATGAAAGAGATGAAGACAAACATGAGCACTTCTTTTTTGAAGGTGGTATCAGAGCGTTTGTTGATTACTTAAATACTAATAAAACTCCAGTAAACCAAGAAATTTTCTATTTTTCACTAGAGAAAGAAGACGGTATTATTGTTGAAGTAGCGATGCAGTGGAATGACTCTTATAAAGAAAATATTCTATGTTTTACCAACAATATTCCTCAACGTGATGGTGGAACCCACTTAAGTGGATTTAGAGGTGCTTTAACGCGTACTCTAAATAACTACATGACGTCAGAAGGTCTTAATAAAGGTAAAGGCAAGAATGCAATAGATGTTTCTGCTAGTGGTGATGACGCTCGTGAAGGTCTTACAGCGGTAATTTCGGTTAACGTTCCTGATCCAAAATTCTCTTCACAGACAAAAGATAAGTTAGTTTCTTCTGAAGTTAAGTCTGCGGTAGAACAAGCTATGGGTGAAAAATTAGGTGAATACCTAATCGAGAATCCTTCAGTTGCTAAAAACATCATTATGAAAATAGTGGATGCAACAAGAGCGCGTGAAGCAGCTCGTAAAGCAAGAGAAATGACTCGCCGTAAAGGAGCGTTAGATATTGCTGGTTTACCAGGCAAACTAGCGGATTGTCAGGAAAAAGATCCTGCTAAATCTGAACTATACATAGTGGAGGGTGACTCAGCTGGCGGTTCTGCCAAGCAGGGTCGTAACCGTAAGAATCAAGCAATTCTTCC
The DNA here is from genome assembly GCA_963925625.1 of uncultured Psychrosphaera sp. Classification (GTDB taxonomy): domain Bacteria; phylum Pseudomonadota; class Gammaproteobacteria; order Enterobacterales; family Alteromonadaceae; genus Psychrosphaera. The sequence goes on along the minus strand of CAWUUQ010000222.1, from coordinate 17,742 downwards.
ACTGAAAGGTAAAATCCTTAACGTAGAAAAAGCCCGCTTTGATAAAATGATTTCTTCTCAGGAAGTCGGCACATTAATTACAGCGTTAGGTTGTGGTATTGGCCGTGATGAATATAACCCTGAAAAACTTCGCTATCATAATATCATTATCATGACCGATGCCGACGTTGATGGATCGCACATTCGTACGCTTCTATTAACATTCTTCTATCGTCAAATGCCAGAATTGGTTGAACGTGGTTATATCTATATTGCTCAGCCACCACTTTATAAAGTGAAAAAAGGTAAGCAAGAACGCTACATTAAAGATGATGAAGTACTTACTGAGTACCTAACAACGCTTGCACTTGACGGTGCTACCTTGCATGTGAATCAAGACGCACCAGCTATAAATGGCGTTGAACTTGAAAAATTGATTACTCAATACCATAAAGCTGAAAACGGTATAAAACGTCTTAAGAAGAAAATCAATCTAGAAATTCTTCGCAACCTTATGTTCTATAGACCACTAACAGAAGATTTACTGAATTCTGAAAGTACTATTACTGAATGGTTAGAGACATATGTTAAGCAGCTAAATGACAAAGAAACTGAATCAGTTACTTATAATGCTGTGATAAAACGTGATGAAGAACGTAATATTTGGGTACCAACTATTCGCGTAAGACAGCATGGTGTTGATAGAGACTTTACATTAACGCGTGACTTCATTAACTCTAAAGAGTTTAAAGAAATAAGTTCTGTTGCAGAAATCAACATGGATCTTATTGAAGAAACGGCATATGTAAGTCGTGGCGAAAAACGTCTTCCTATAGACGATTTCGGAGTTGCTGTAGAGTGGCTTATGAAAGAGTCTAAACGTGGTCTTTATATTCAGCGTTATAAAGGTCTGGGCGAAATAAACCCAAGCCAATTGTGGGAAACTACAATGGACCCTGAATCTAGACGTATGTTACAAGTTACGATTGAAGATGCGATTGGTTGTGATCAACTGTTCACCACACTTATGGGTGACCACGTTGAACCAAGAAGAGCGTTTATTGATCAAAATGCACTTAAAGTTGCTAACCTAGATATATGATTTAGGTTTAGTTCCAAAAAGCCTAGTTGTTGTAAAACAGCTAGGCTTTATTTATTTAAATAGTTTGAGTTTTCCATGAGCAAATACAATATAAATACGTTTCAAGGCCTTATTCTTTCTTTACAAGAGTATTGGGCAAAACAAGGTTGCGTAATCATTCAGCCACTCGATATGGCCGTAGGTGCGGGAACATTCCACCCAATGACATTCTTACGTTCACTAGGTCCAGAACCAATGAGTTCTGCTTTTGTGCAGCCATGTCGTCGTCCTACAGATGGGCGTTACGGTGAAAACCCAAATAGATTACAACACTATTATCAATTCCAAGTGATGCTCAAGCCTTCTCCTGCAAATATCCAGGAGCTGTATCTAGGATCGTTAGAAGAGTTAGGTATTGATACTCTCGTTCATGATATCCGCTTTGTGGAAGATAACTGGGAGTCTCCAACATTAGGTGCTTGGGGATTAGGTTGGGAAGTTTGGTTAAATGGCATGGAAGTCACTCAGTTTACCTATTTCCAACAAGTAGGTGGCATTGAATGTAAGCCTGTAACAGGTGAGATCACGTATGGCTTAGAACGACTAGCCATGTACTTACAAGGCGTTGATAGTATTTATGATTTGGTTTGGACTGATGGTCCTATGGGTAAAGTAACCTATGGTGACGTTTTTCATCAGAATGAAGTTGAGCAATCAACCTATAACTTTGAGTTTGCTAATGTTGATGTTTTATTCAAAGAGTTTGACGATGCTGAGGCCGCAAGCCAATTGTTAATCGAAAAAGCATTGCCATTACCAGCTTATGAACAGGTTATGAAGGCTTCTCATGCATTTAACATGTTAGACGCTCGCCACGCCATTTCTGTTACAGAAAGACAACGTTATATATTGAGAGTGCGTGCCTTATCTAAGGCAGTGGCACAAGCTTATTATGATGCTAGAGAAACATTAGGTTTCCCTCTATGTAACCCGCCGGTTTCCAAATAATAGGGCATGAACAAAATGAATAAGAACTTTATTATTGAATTGGGTACTGAAGAGTTACCACCAAAGGCCCTTAAAAAATTAGCCTCTAGTTTTAAAGATGGTTTTCAACAACAGTTAGAAAGCGCGGAACTTAGTTTTGACACGATAGATTGGTTAGCAGCTCCAAGACGATTAGCTATTAAAGTGACGAATCTACAGTTTCAACAAGCTGATAAGTCTGTTGAGAAACGCGGTCCAGCAACAAACGTTGCATTTGATGCGGAAGGTAATCCAAGTAAAGCAGCACTTGGTTGGGCACGTGGTTGTGGAATCGATATAACTGACGCTGATAGATTAAAAACTGACAAAGGTGAATGGTTACTACATAAAGCGATAGTACCAGGAAAGTCATTAAATGAATTATTGGAAAGTTTCCTTAAAGCTGCACTAAAACAACTTCCTATTCCTAAACCAATGCGTTGGGGCTCAAGTGATATAGAATTCATTCGTCCAGTTCATACTCTGTTAGCTTTGTATGGCGAACAACTTATACCTGCAAAAGTACTTGGTTTGGAGTCAAACAATCAATCTCAAGGGCACCGCTTTCATCATCGCGGACTTGTCACTATTACATCAGCAGATAGCTATGTAGAAGAACTTAAACAAGCGTATGTCATGGTTGATTTTAATGAACGTCAAAACGCTATTAAGTCTCAAATGACTGCTATCTGTGCAGAGCAGAATGCTGTTATTAATCAAGACAAAGATTTACTAGATGAAGTTACTGCTTTGGTCGAATGGCCAGTTTCATTGGTAGGCACTTTTGAAGAAAAGTTTTTAGAAGTACCTCAAGAAGCAATGATCTACACTATGAAAGATGATCAGAAATACTTCCCAATGCTAGACGAAAACGGAAATTTACTTCCTAAGTTCTTATTCGTCAGTAACATTGAAAGCAAACAACCAAGTGCGGTTATTGAAGGTAATGAAAAAGTAATTCGCCCTCGATTAGCCGATGCTGAATTTTTCTATAATACTGACAAAAAGACATCATTGGAATCTCGTTTAACTAGCTTAGAGTCGGTACTGTTCCAAAAGCAGTTAGGCACTTTAAAAGAAAAGTCTGAGCGTATTTCTAAATTAGCTGGATTTATTGCAACAAAAATTGATGCAAACTCAGACCACGCATCACGAGCAGGATTATTATCAAAAACTGACTTGATGACGGAAGTCGTGATGGAATTTACTGATATTCAAGGTGTAATGGGCAAATATTACGCGTTAAATGACGGTGAACATCCAACAGTGGCTGATGCGCTTTATCAACAATATATGCCTCGTTTTGCTGGTGATGACTTACCTTCGACAAACGAAGCTTGCGCAGTAGCATTAGCAGACAAGTTCGATACATTGGTTGGTATTTTTGGCATTGGCCAGTTTCCAAAAGGTGATAAAGACCCATTTGCCTTGCGCCGAGCAGCCATTGGTATTATTCGCATAATGATTGAGAAGGAATTGCCTTTAGACTTCATTGAGCTAGCAGAATTCTCTAGTTCATTATTTGCCGATAAATTATCAAATGAAACTGTCGTGAATGACGTATTTGAGTTTATGTTAGGGCGGTTCAGCGCACATTATCGTGACGATGGCATTACCGTTGAAATGATCCGTGCCGTTGAAATCAAAAAACCAACATCTGCTCTAGACTTTGAACGACGTTTACGTGCTGTTGTTGAATTTGCTAAGTTACCTGAAGCACAATCGTTGGCAGCTGCTAACAAACGAGTTAACAATATTCTGAGTAAAAATGCTCAAACAAGTTTTGCGAATATTGATGAGTCATTGTTAGTTGAAGAGGCGGAACAGAACTTGGTTAAGAAAATTAGCCAAATTTCAGGCTCTGTAGAATCAGACTTTAACGCTGGTAATTATAATGCCGGTTTAACATCATTAGCAGCGCTACAAAGCGAAATTGATCAGTTCTTTGAACAAGTTATGGTAAATGCAGACGACGAAGCTATCAGAACGAATCGCTATGCGATTTTGGGAAGACTTCAGGGCTTGTTCATGCATACAGCTGATATATCGGTTTTATAACCGTCAGAGGCTCTGAGAGCCTAACATAGCCATCTAGAAACCAGCATTGTGGATAACATTCACAGTCGCTGGTTTTTTTATGTCTTATAGCCATGTGGCCTTGTAATTGCAATATCCATTATGCATGGAACAGGTGAAGCTTTTGTTTTGCCTTATCAAACCTTGAGTTAACAATTGTAACTAAACCTATAATTATTATGACTAAATAAAACATCCAACAAATAGGCAATAAAATGACACCCGTAAATGTTAAGCGACTTTTTAATTCTCTACCGTTAGCAATTTGTGCTCTATCAACTTTGATAGTGTCTGGGTGCAGCACATTCAATAATAATAAAAACCTTGAAACTGGACTGTTCATACGATCTGAATTTACTTGGTGGGAAGCACGAAAAGCGTTTGAATTTAAAATGATATCGGACACTGAAGCCAAAGTCATTACGGAGCTAAAACCAGATGGTAAGCCATATAATATTAAAATAGCTGATAAGGCATGGTCTAATCTTAAAAACTGCGGAAATGCGCCACAAGAATCGAATAAGATAATATTAAATACGTGGAAGCGCTTAGATTGTAATTATCAAAATGCGGATAAAATAGCGCCACTAAACCAAGCTATCACTTTCAGCCCACCAGAAGCTGGGCATTATTCATTTGTAATAACATTGGATAACGGCTTACCAATAAAACTAATTATTTCACCAGTTAATTAAATAACATTACTTAGAGTTAGCTGCTGACTACTCTATTTCTACCTTGTTCTTTAGCCGCATATAAGCGGTCGTCAGCGACTTTTATTGCAGTATTAAAATCATCTCTAGATGAAATGTCAGAGACACCAAAGCTGCTCTTAATAGTAATAACTTGTCCGTCATCTAAAACCAAAGGTGTTTCTTGCAACGACAGTCTGATTTTTTCAGCAACTTTTGAGGCTTTTATTAAGCTCATTTGAGGAATACAAATCAAAAACTCCTCGCCTCCAATACGACACAAAACATCAGTATTTCTAAGCGTTTTTTTAATAACATTAACCGCATGAATTATCGCTTGATCACCCACTTCATGGCCATAGGTATCGTTAATCATTTTAAAATGGTCTATGTCTGCCATTATTAACGATGCAGGCAAAAGAACGTCACTATTAGTTTTTAAATAAGGAAAGTACGAGGATTCTAAAAAACGTCGGTTCGGGATATTAGTTAACGCATCGGTATTGGCATCATGTTTGTGATCCGTCGAAACGGATTCAATAATTGAATGACTACGGAAACGATAAAATTCATTAATAAAAGAAAATACGATGATCACCAAGGTGGATAATATAAAGCGACTTTTCTCAACTTGTCCATATACAGCGGGGATAAGATTGTCACCATATAAAAGCGTGATACACAAAGTAACAAACGCTAAAGAGAACACGCTTCCAAGCCTTGGGCCAGTAATAGAATATACAATTAAGGGATAATACATAACCCAGTATAAAGCTGTATTTTCAGACCCACCTGAATAGATTAAACAGCCGTTAAAGCCTAAAACACCGATACACAAAATTATCCGGCCAGGTTGTTTAAAAGGGGTGAGATAAAAGATGAGGGCACTTGCTATAACGATGCCTAAAACACTGGCCAATGAGCCATTTAAAAATGCACTGTATTTTTCATGATTAGAAACGAGTAAACCACCTAACACAAAAACTGCCAATATTATCATTGCAAACAGAGACATATCTTGCCTTGTTTGCTCAGCACCTTGAACATTGTCAGTATTTATATAGCGATGCCACTTTTCGTTCTTTTTTTGCATTGTTAATGTTCCGAACTAAATAACCGTGTAATTAAATCCCTTTCTTAATAACGAACTGAAAGGGCAAGTTTTCAATATTTTGACTAACTAAATCATGGCCCATAAATCGGCAAAACGATGGTATATCTCTTACTGTAGCAGGATCATCTGCTTTTACTAATAAGGTTTCTCCTGATGCCATATTTCGTACAGTTTTGCGTATCATCATGACGGGTTCAGGACAGCGCAACCCGATTGCATCTAATTCTTGATCAATGTTTATCATTCTTACTTAACTACTATTTAAACTAATTTAGACAAAGTGAATAAAAACATATGATTAGCTTTCCATTCAAATGTAACAAAAGATGAATAAATTTTATAGTGATTAAAAGAAAGTGCAACGACTCTCGTCAATTGCACTTCATCTTTTAAAACTAAACATCCACTGTTAAAAATTAAGGACGTTCAAAAATGGTCGCTATACCTTGACCAAAACCAATACACATAGTCGCTAAACCGTATTTTGCGTCTTCGCGTTCCATATTATTGATCAGTGTTGTAGAGATACGAGATCCAGAACAACCAAGCGGATGACCTAAAGCAATCGCGCCGCCATTAGGATTAATATCATCCATTCTGTTTTCTATGCCTAAGCCTTTAACGACAGAAAGAGCTTGTGCTGCAAATGCTTCATTAAGCTCAAACTGCCCAATATCTTGTATATCGATATTAGCTCGTTTTAAGGCTTTTTGCGTAGCAGGAACTGGTCCCCAACCCATTGTTGATGGATCACAACCCGATACACCCATCGATTTAACCTTTGCTCGGTAGCTTAACCCTAGTTCCTTGGCTTTTTCTTCACTCATTACTAACATGCCAGAAGCGCCATTAGACAACGCAGAAGATGTTGCGGCAGTTACTGTACCATTTACAGGATTAAATACTGGGCGTAAGCCAGAAACAGATTCCATAGATGTTTCAGGACGTATAACTTCATCATAACTGCACATCGTCAGTGCACCAGAAGCATCATGGCCTTCAACAGGAATAATCTCATTTGCGAATCGACCTTCTAACGAAGCTTCATGCGCTAAACGGTGAGAACGTACACCAAATTCATCTTGTTGTTCACGGCTAATGCCATGTTTGCGCGCTAAGGCTTCAGCAGTAAGGCCCATAGAACCAGCAGCTTGCGCTGTATTCAAATTTAAGCCTGGATGAAAGTCGAGTCCGTGAGTCATTGGTACGTGAGACATATGCTCAACACCGCCAATAATAAACATATCGCCTTGGTCAGCCATAATTCTTGTTGCTGCATCATGTAACGCCTGCATTGAAGAACCACAAAGTCTATTAACTGTAACGGCTGGAACCGCTGTTGGAATACCAGCTAAAAGCGCGGCTTGTCGTGCAACATTAAAACCTTGTTCAAGCGTTTGCATAACACAACCCCAAATAACGTCGTCTAACTCAGCAGGGTTAACTTTTGGGTTTCTAGCTAATAATGCTTTCATAACGGCAGCGGATAAATCCTCTGCACGAACATTTTCAAACATACCGTTTCTGGCTTTTGCCATAGGTGTACGAACACAATCTATAATCACTACGTTTTTCATTTTTCTGCTCCCACTAAACGGTATATGTGCTGTAAAAAGATTGACCAGCTTCAGCCATCGCACGGGTTTTCTCCGTAACATGGTAAATCTCGCCGAGGTCTTTGTACTTGTCAGCTTTAGCAACAAAATTCGCTAAACCAAGGGTGTCTATATAACGGAAAACACCACCTCTAAATGGAGGAAAACCGACGCCATATAACAATGCCATATCGGCTTCAGAAGGAGAGGCGACGATGCCTTCTTCTAAACAACGAATGGTTTCGTTAATCATAGGAATCATTAATCGATCAATAATGTCAGTGTTATCCATTTTATTGTTAGCAGGTGCAACGTCGGCTAATAATGACAAGGTTTCTTGTTTAACATTCTTTTGAGGACGACCTCGTTTGTCTAAGGAATGTTCATAAAATCCATTGCCATTTTTCTGGCCAAACATCTTGTTGCTGTACAACACAGTGATTGGATCTTTATCAAGTTTTTTCATGCGAGTTGGAAACGCATCAGCCATCACATCGGTACAGTGATCCGCCGTATCAATACCAACAACGTCAAGTAACATCGCCGGTCCCATTGGCCAACCAAACTCTCGCTCCATTACTTTGTCAACTTGTGCATATTGAGCACCGTCGTTTAGCAATAAACTAAAGCCTGCAAAATATGGGAACAATACTCGATTCACAAAAAAGCCTGCACAGTCATTAACAACTATGGCGGTTTTACCCATTTTTGTTGCATAGGCTACGGTTGCTGCAATGGTTTCGTCAGACGTGTTTTCGCCGCGTATAACTTCAACTAATTGCATTAAAGGCACTGGGTTAAAAAAGTGCATACCACAGAAGTTTTCTGGACGATTCAAGCTTTTAGCTAATCGGTTAATTGAAATAGTAGATGTATTTGAAGTAAGAATGGTGTTGTCACGGACCAAGCCTTCAACTTCAGCAAGTACTGAGGCTTTTACATTTGGGTTTTCAACAACCGCTTCAATAATAAAGTCGGTATCTTTAAGAGATTCGTTGCTTAAAGAAGGTTGAATGTTTGTTAATGTTTTAGCTAATCCAGCGCCGTCAATACGACCCTTTTTCAGTTTTTTATTAAGAATTTTAGACGCTTCGCCCATGCCTTGATCTAACTCAGCTTGGTTGATGTCTTTCATCACTATTGGTGTGCCTTTAGACGCAGATTGATAAGCAATACCACCACCCATGATACCTGCACCTAAAACCGCCGCTTTATTTATAACGTGAGTACTTTGTTTGCCGGCTTTTTTAGCTAGACTTTTTACGTATTGGTCGTTCATAAAGTTGCCAATCATCGCAGTGGCTGCTTCTGTTTTAGCTAATTTGGCGAAGTGTTTATTTTCTACTCGCATGGCAGCATCACGACTCATGCCCGCAGATTCGTAAACACTTTCAACCGCTGCAACCGGCGAAGGATAATGTTTTCCCGCTTTTGCCATCACCATTGTTTTTGCAACAGTCACTGCATTTTCTAATTCAACATTATTAAACTGAATAGGAGCCAATTTCTGAGCACGGCGCTGCTGCCAATCAAGCTTTCCTTCAATAGCATCAAGTAACATCGACGTGGCGACATCTATCATTTTATCGCATGATGTTACCGCATCTACTGCGCCCATTTTTAATGCATCCTTTGGCTTTTTAGGGCGTGCACTAGTGATCCACTCTAAGGCGTTGTCAGGACCTATTATGCGAGGTAAACGAACTGTGCCACCAAAACCTGGGATAAGACCTAAGTTATTCTCAGGCAATCCGACTTGTGCTGTTTCATCAGTAATACGGAAATCTGTTGCTAAACATAATTCGAAACCGCCACCCAAGGCGAAACCAGAAATAGCTGCAAGAGTAGGGACTTTAATGTCTTCAATGCCATCAAACATATCTGAGCTAGACTTAACCCAAGATACTAAAATGTTTTCATCTTGTTTAAAGGTTTCTAAAAACTCTGTGATATCAGCGCCGACAATAAAGGCTGATTTAGCTGAGCGAAATAAAACGGCTTTGATTGAATCATCGGCGTTAATGGCAGCCGTTGCATCTTTACAATCTTGAATAGTTTGTTGATCAAACTTGTTGACCGATCCTGGAGCGTCAAACGTAAAGTGAGCAATGCCATGCTCAGCCATAGTTACGTTAACGGTTTGGCCTTTATAAATCATTGTTGTACTCCCAAATTAAATGGTACGACCAGTTGGTTGTTATCACGAGTTTCACCTTAAATAGAATAAAAATCAATGTTTTTCATCACCTAGCAGATACGTTACAACTCGTTTAGATGTTCAAATTAAAGTACAAAAGTCGAGAAAGTAAAAATACTTAGTCAATCGTCCGGTGTTTTTTGATAGATTGGTTATTCTATAAAGATAGAAGAGATAGTGATAACTTGATATGAAACGACAAAAGATAAAGGGCTTTTTAATTAGCCTTTTATTATTAACACCACATATTGCCTTGGCGCATTCTGAAACAGAGCGTGAAAGTGCAGCCATGAACACTAGCGAGTCCTTTAATAAAAGGGATGGTAGGAGTAATGGCGAAAGTACTAATAAGAGCAGTAATGAGAAAGGAGTCGTGACTTTTGAAAAATTTGAAGAGATCGCATTGTACGGCAGCCAAGCAGATTATTTGTCGCTAAGTAATGTTTTTAAATCACATCCTTTATTTCCCTACGCGCAGGCCAGTTACTTACAACGTACATTAAATATTGATAAAAAATCAGTCATTAATAATTTTATTAATCAATATGCAAACGCGCCGTTTGTTAGGCCTTTGGAAGAAAAATGGTTACATTATTTACATGCGAACAACTTTCAGCATGAATTTATCAAAAATGCCCGTTATTCAATCAGCCCCGATTTAGACTGTAAATTTTTAGCGAGTATCGCCAAGCAGTTAAATGAAACAAATGCCCATACTGGTTCCATCAGTGACTCCGCTTATAATGAACAGGTTACAAACCTTTGGTCATCCCCAACGTCTATGCCTAAAAGCTGTGACGTTATATTTGAAAAGTGGGTCAACGACGGTCATCGAACATCGTCAGTAGTATTGTCTCGTATTCAATCAGCCGTGGCGGCGGGGAATATTAAATTAGCGGAATATCTTAAGCAGTATGTAGATGAAAAGCATAAGTATTTGGCACATTTATGGATTGTAATCAAAAGTAACCCTCGAGTTATTTATCGACCGGGTGTGTTCTTGTTTTACGACAATAACGAATATGAAATCTTAAAATTCGCCACGAGTAAGTTGGCATTTACTAACCCTCCTGCTTTTTACAAATGGTGGACTAAAAAGGCTAAGCCAAGATTTGAACGACACACCGATGTTTTTGAAGTAGATAAAACGGTAGCCATTGCCTTAGCGGTTAATAAAGCGCCGATTTCATTATCATTGTTAAACGCCTTACCAAATCATGCCGTTGATCAGTCTGTTAAACAATGGAAAATTGCTCGTGCATTGGCCAGTAAAGATTGGAACATTGTGCGTGATACATTAAATACCTTGCCTGAACATTTTCAAGTTGATCCTGGCGTGGTCTTCTGGAAAACAAAAGCATCGATGGAAATTTTACGCAATAACATATTGGGCGCTAAACACATTAGTGCACAGCATGTTTTGACGGTCATGGGCGAACTTGCTGAACGACGAGATTATTATGGTTTTTTAGCGGCTGAGGAAATCGGCCAGCCAATAAAACTAAGACATGAACCTTTGATGATGTCGAGACCATTAAGAAATCAACTTAGACAAAATAAAGCACTTACTCGAGCCATAACCTTATTTAGATTTAATCGTACGTTAGACGCTCGTAAAGAGTGGAATCAATTTATGACTACGTTAGATGAAGATGAGCAATTGATTGCCGCGGAAATTGCATCTGAAGCTGGATGGCATGACAGACCGATATTCACATTAGCTGAGAATGATTATTTAAACGATGTAGAACTTCGGTTTCCATTAGCTTACAACACGATTATTTTAGATACCGCTGAAAGATTAAACTTACCGCCTAGTTTATTGTTTGCTATTGCTCGCAGAGAAAGTTCGTTTATTGCGGATGCTTATTCGAGTGCCGGAGCAGCAGGCCTAATGCAGATAAAACCAAGTACAGCAAGTAGTGTTCGCAAACGAAGAGTTACCAAGTACCAATTATTTGAGCCTGCTGAAAATGTAAGTATTGGTGGTTTGTACATTAAACAATTACTACGACAAACGGATCAAAACTTAGCGCAGGCGGCAGCTTCGTACAACGCTGGTTTTTCAAAGGTAAACTCCTGGTTACCTAACAATGAACTTAACACAATGGCATGGATAGAATTAATTCCATATAAAGAAACTCGAAATTACGTTAAAGCCGTAGTGGCTTATAAACAGGTGTATCAGCAACTTCTTAGCGAAAAATACCGTGATGGTTTAACAAAACGTTAGGTTGAACCGAAAATCTAGCGGCTTTGCTTAAGGTTGCAAAACATCAGTGGTACACTCGGCTCAAATAAATAGGAGTTTTACATATGACATTAGTGAACAATTTAGCGGCCACTTTTCCAGCGCACATTGAACGGTTACAAACATTAACCCGACAGATCATCCAAAATGAACGCTTAGACGGATTAGTCATTCATAGTGGACAGCCAATGCGTCAGTTTTTAGATGATATGTATTATCCATTTAAACCAAATCCTCAATTTAAGGCTTGGATTCCTGTTATAGACAATCCTCATTGTTGGTTATTAGTAAATGGCGTAGATAAGCCAAAACTTATTTTTTATCGTCCAGTTGATTTTTGGCATAAAGTACCTGACGAGCCTACAGAATACTGGACCGAGTCTGTTGATATTGAGTATTTAAAACATCCATCAGAAGTAGAAAAGTTATTACCGTACGACAAAGGGAATTATGCATATTTAGGTGAGCATGTTGATGTAGCGACGGCGTTAAACTTTGGCCATATAAATCCTGAGCCTGTTGTGAACTTTATTCACTATCACCGTGCATATAAGTCAGATTACGAAAAACATTGTTTGCGCGAAGCAAATAGATTGGCGGTTATGTCACATAATGGCGCAAAAGCCGCGTTTTTTGCTGGTGGCTCAGAATATGATATTCAACAGGCGTATTTAGCGGCAAGTAAACAAAGCGAGAACGATACGCCATATGGCAATATTGTCGCATTAAACGAAAATGCTGCCATTCTCCACTACACTCACTTTTCAAGAGAAGTACCTGCAGAACATAAGAGCTTTTTAATTGACGCAGGTGTTGGTTTTAATGGCTACGCGTCAGACATCACTAGAACCTATGCAAAACAACAAAACAAATTTGCCGACTTAATTAAAGCAGTGGATGAATGGACCGTGAAAATGGGCCTGGCGTTAAAACCTGGCGGTAGTTATGTTGATTTACACATACAGACTCATATGCAAATTGGCGAAATATTAAAACAATTTGATATTACCAATGTGAGTGCAGAAGTTGCCGTTGAAAGTGGTTTAACAAGCACTTTCTTCCCGCACGGACTTGGTCATCATTTAGGCCTTCAAGTTCATGATATTGGTGGATTTATGGCTGATGAACGTGGTACACATATACCTTCACCTGAGGCACACCCGTTTTTAAGAACGACGCGTCCGATTGAAGCGGACATGGTATTTACTGTTGAGCCTGGTTTGTACTTTATTGATTCATTATTGGGTGACCTTAAAGGTACATCTAAGAATGAGATGGTGAATTGGAAAACCGTTGCTGAGTTTAAGCCGTTTGGTGGTATTCGTATTGAGGACAATATAATTGTTCATCGCGAGAAAAATGAAAACATGACAAGAGATCTTGGTTTAGAATAACCAGAACTCCTTAAATAATAAGAAAAATACATGCAATATCGCGCCATTATTAGAATATTGGGCTTACTGGTCTGCATTTTCAGCTTAGCCATGTTGCCTCCTTCTATCGTTTCGATTTTCTATCGAGACGGTGGTGCGTTGCCTTTTGTACTCGCATTTTTCTTTGCACTTGCAGCAGGCATTTTAATTTATTACCCAAATCGAAATCAAAAATCTGACTTACGAGCACGAGAAGGGTTTTTGATTGTGGTGTTTTTCTGGTTGGTACTGGGTTCTTTTGGTGCATTGCCATTTATCTTCTCCAGCACGCCAGAAATCGCCATTGCTGATGCGTTTTTTGAATCATTTTCAGGCCTGACTACAACGGGTGCTACGGTACTTACAGGCTTAGATGATTTGCCCAAGTCTTTCCAATTCTATCGTCAGCAACTGCAATGGCTAGGTGGTATGGGTATTATCGTATTAGCCGTCGCTATTTTGCCGTTGTTAGGTGTTGGTGGTATGCAGCTTTATCGAGCTGAAACACCTGGGCCAATGAAAGACAGTAAGATGACCCCTCGAATTGCAGATACCGCTAAACACCTTTGGTATATATACGTAATACTGACATTAGGGTGTGCGCTAAGTTATTGGGCGGCAGGAATGTCGGTATTTGATGCGGTTTGCCATGCCTTTTCAACCATTGCAATTGGCGGCTTTTCGACTCATGATGCAAGCCTTGCCTACTTTAATAGTCCCGCTATTAATATGGTGTGTGTTGTATTTTTACTCATTGCTGCTGCTAATTTTTCGCTGCACTTTGCTGCGTTTAGAAACAAATCCATCATGCACTATTTACGAGATCCAGAGTATAAAGTGTTTTTATTAATTCAAATGATCCTCGCGTTTATTTGTTTTTACGTATTAATGGAATTTGAAGTCTACGACGGTCGTTTAGAGTCTTTAGATCAAGCATTATTACAATCGGTGTCCATGTCTACAACGGCCGGTTTTGCAACAACAAACTTTTCAGCGTGGCCAGTATTTTTGCCAATTATGTTAATTTTCAGTTCGTTTATTGGTGGTTGTGCAAGCTCTACGGGTGGCGGGTTAAAAGTGGTACGTGTGATCTTGTTATTTAAACAAGGCATTAGAGAGTTAAACAGATTGGTTCATCCTAAAGCTATTTATTCAATCAAACTTGGTCAAAAGGCATTACCTGACAGAGTAGTTGAGGCAGTTTGGGGATTTTTCTCTGCTTATACACTGGTATTTGTTTTAATAATGTTAGCGTTAATAGCAACCGGTTTAGATAACTTAACGGCGTTCACAGCCACGGCAGCAAGCTTAAATAACTTAGGTCCAGGTTTGGGTGAAGTTGCACAAAATTATTCGTCTGTGACGGATGCAGGAAAGTGGATTCTAATGTTAGCAATGGTATTTGGCCGACTTGAAGTATTCACCTTACTGGTTTTATTCACTCCAGCCTTTTGGCGCAGTTAGTCTAAGTCTAGTTAATCTAGGCAAAGTTAGTTTAGGCAAGCAACAAACGAAGCCTAGCGATGTCGTAATTCAAGCTGCTATTCCCGCCATTATTCAAGCTTCTAATTATGAACTAAAACTACAACCAGTGTTTTGGGTTGCTTTCAATTTCATATACAGAAAGATTCACTAAAGCTGTAGCTAAACGAACCGGCAAATAAGGAATAGATGCCTTTCCATATGGTAGCTGAAACGTAAGGTGAGCTAAACGGTTGCGCTTTAACATTGGGGTTTGTTGAAAGCTAATATTCTGCATTTTGTAGGTCGGTAAAATGGTGATCTTTTGTCCTATAAAGCCAGTTCTAATTGCAATATATTTATCACTAAACCATATGCCGTATCTTCGCCATTTTAAATAAACAATCGCTAACCCAAACACCGCAACAAAGTTTAGCCAAATCCAATTCGGATTTTTAGTCATAAGAAACAAGCTGATCACAGACAAAGGCAGTAACCAATTAAAGGTAAACGTCCGTGAAATATAGCGTGGACTAATCCGAATAAATTCAAGACCTTTCATATCTAGATCTTGGAAAGAATCACTAACAAATTCAGGCCAATTAAGTTGTGAAAGAGTAGGAATTGCGAGGTTATTTTTACCTTTATTCTGTTTACCAACGCCGGCGGCGAGTTGATGAAATTGAACAGTGACACGTTTGAACAGTTTAAATACCCAATTTTGTCTAATCGAAATTGCTTGAATGCGATGTTTTGCAATAGAAATCTGATGTTTATCAAATAGACCCGCAACACGACGTAAGTTTTTATTCTCATCATAAAACTGGAAGCCATAAAACTGGATAACGGCTGAAACGACTGACAACGTTAAACCAAACAGCACCAGTAATACGACAATTAAAACGCCAGCCAATATTTTAATATACTGGCCTTCTGGTAATACTTGGGTAAGCAAGTCGACAAAGATAGGAACAAAACTCTCCTTAAAAAAGTCGATGATTTTTTCAGTGAATGGTGCCAAAAAAGCCAATAAAATAAAGGTCATGTTGGACGATAATCCATACAAACCAATTTCTTTAATTGAAAGCTTTAGCTTTGCCGGCTTGTTATTTACAGCATAGTCAGAGGTTTCGTCTAAATCATGACTAGTACCAAGTTCTGCTTCAGAGCCTGCGTCAAATTTTGTAGTCGCCATGTTTCTGCGGAACTGCATGATTTCTTTTCGTACTTTCTCCGCATAAGTTAATGAAACACCCGGCAGGCTTATTTCTTTTTGACTAGAGCCTGCGGAATCAAAAATACAATTTACCGCCTTAAATGGTTCGAAGTAAAAAGGTGTTGAGAGGTTTACGTTTTGAACTTTCTCAAATGACAAGGTTGTGACTTCTTTGTTAAAAACACCACGTTCCAAAAGAATTTGATTTGAATTGATTTTAAAGCGAAACGACTTAAAAAATAACAGTGAGTAAACCACTAAAAACACCACAAGTGCGGCAATAATGATGCTGGCCCAGAATAGTTTATCGTCAACTTGTGTGACAAATACGGCGAGCAAAGGTGCAAAATTTAATAAGCCATCTTTAATAAATTTAACGGCAAAACTAAGTATAAAATACGCAATGGCAATTGGAGATAAATACTTCCATTCATTCATGCGTTGACTCCGCAGTATCAGTCTCAGATGTGGTCTTCGATAAAATTAATTGTCTAATTTGTGAAGCCCGATAACTGCTTAAACCTGAAACTTGTAAGTCTGAAGAGAGGCCACCAGCGGTAAATATTTTTAAAGTTGATAGAGACAACTTGCGTTCTATTGGTCCTTGTTGAGACTCAATATGCTGAATTCTATTAAAAGGAATAATCGTGGTATTGCGCCAGAATAATCCACGTCGATATAAGATGTCATTTTCTCTAACAGCGACGCCACGTTTTTCATGACTAGCAAAAATATAGAACGCGGTAAGGCCCATGAGAACAAGATAAATTGTCCAAGCGGAAATGATGAGTTCAGTCGGTAAAGACAGAATGATAGACATAGCTACAAAAATGACACCTACAATGGCGTAAGTAATAGACCAACTAATAAGTTGTTCTATGGGTGATTTTTCAGACAGTTTTTCATAATTGACGAGATCAAAGTCAGGAAGGTGATCTAGATTTATTTGCTCATTACTAAACATGTCTCGTCCTTGTACTACGGTTGTAGGTATTAAGTTATTTTTTTATACTAGATTTCGCTATCAAATTTTGTTTGATAAGAAAGAGCAATCATTTGTTTCAGAACGTCGATATCAATGTCTTTTAATTTGTTGATGTATAAACAAGACTTTCCAGTTTTATGCTTACCAAGTTGCTCTAACAAGTGTTGGTACTGACTAAAGCCGTTCATAATATACAGGGTTATGTTTTGTTTTCTAGGGGAAAATCCAACCCGAAACCATTCGCCCTTACGACCACTCGTATACTGATATTTATAATGACCAAAACCAATGAGGCTAGTGCCCCACATTACGGGTTGTTGTTGCGTTATGTCAGACATAATCGTTAACAGATGACGAGCGTCTTCTCTTTTTTGCTCATCCGTCACATTATCAATAAATTCAACAACATCTATCTGATTAGGTTGAGTTTTTAAGTCTGACATAGCGTATTCCATTCCTTGTAAATATTGGTCTTGTTCAGTTAGTCCCAGTTTAAGATTACTTTACCCGATTGGCCCGAACCCATAGTCTCAAATCCAGTTTGGAATTCATCGATAGGGAATTGATGCGTAATAATTGGTGAAATATCTAAACCTGATTGAATAAGGCTGGCCATTTTGTACCATGTCTCAAACATCTCTCGACCATAAATTCCTT
>CAWUUQ010000221.1:0-6526 GCA_963925625.1 uncultured Psychrosphaera sp. | reverse complement strand
CTTCGCCGCCGCCGCCGCCCAACATGATTTCGCCTGAGTCAGCTAAACGTCTTGCGACTGATAATATTTCTTTCTGTGCAGTTTCTACTTCAGACACTCGAATTGGTGGCATTGCTTCTAAGTCATCGGCCATCATTTCTGCGGCACGTTTAGACATATTACGCATGATTTTTTCTTTCAAGGTTTCGTCTGCACCTTTAATGGCCTTCATTAACGAGTCTTGTTGTACTTCGCGAAGTATGGCTTGAATTGCTCTGTCGTCTACATCAATCAAGTTATCAAATACAAACATAAGGTCTTGGATTTGTTGTGCCATTTCTTCGTCATGTTCACGCATAGCATCCATTAACTGACCTTCGATATTCGTATCTAGATAGTTCATGATTTCTGCCGCTGCCTTCAGGCCGCCCATCTTCGCTGCTTGTGCACCAGCTTGACCAGCAAACTGTTTCTCCATAATCTCGTTCAATTCTTGTAGTGCCGCTGGTTGAACTTCTTCTAAGTTAGCAATGCGCATGGTTAAGTCTATTCTAACTTTGTCAGAAAATTGACTTAAAATTTCAGCCGACTGATCAGGCGCTAAGTAAGCCAAAACAATGGTTTGAATTTGTGGATGCTCGTTGCGAATGATATTGGCAACTTGCTTGGAATCCATCCATTTTAATGAATCCAAACCTTTAGCACCGCCGCCCAGTATAATTTGGTCGAGTAACGTAGCGGCTTTGTCTTCACCTAATGCTGCCGTTAATGCTTTTTTGATAAAGTCTTCAGATTGGAAACCAATCGTACTGTAATCTTGAATTTGTTCGATGAACAGGCTGTGAACCGCAGAAATTTTGTCTTGGCTTAAGTCATCAAGTTGCGCCATGGCAATACCGACCTTTTGAACCTGCTTAGGCTCTAGGTGCTTAAGTATTTGCGCTGCATCTTCTTCCGACAGACTTAACAAAAGTATCGCCGCTTTTTCAACGCCTTCTAACTTTTCGACGTCAAATTTAGGTTTCTTTTCTACTTCAACAATATCATTCATCTTCTAATAACCACCCTTTAACAACCTGCGACGATAGTTCAGGTTCATTCGCCACCAATGCACGTACGGCTTTAAGCAAGTCTTCATCACCATGTAAGTCTGGTAATTGTAGTGTACCGTCGGCTGCAAATCCTATGTCTTTTTCATCAAACTCAGTATTAAGCATATTCATTGCTTCATCACCAAGGTCAACGCCACCTAATGCTTCTTCTTCATATTTGTCTGTTGTATCTTCAGGACTTATTAGTTTGTTCAGTAATGGACGTACCAAGAAAATAATGAGTACAACAATAACTAACATTGCTGCCAGTGTTTTAGCGAGCGGTTGGAACCAGTCTTGTTGATAAAACTCTAAATCTAGGCCACCTAATTCATCTGGTTTATTAAATGGAATAGTAACTACCTCTAACGTATCGCCACGATTTAAATCGAAGCCAATACCGCCTTGTAATAAACGACGTAGGTTAACTAAGGCTTGTTGTGAACGAGGTGTCTTTTGAATCGTTCCGTCTTCTGCTGTTGTTGAAATATAATCAACTGCAACGGATACGCTTAAACGTCTTACTACGCCAGTTTGGTTTTGTTTGTGGCTAATGGTTTGATCTAATTCATAATTACGAGTTTGTTCTTTATGAGAACGGCCTGTTGCTCCACGGCTTCTTGCATTGGAAGCATCTTCAGGAATGTCAGACTCAAGTGGTGGTTGATTTGAAAGTGCGCCTGGAATACCAATTGGCCCATTACCTGTTTGATTTTCTTCAATTAAAAATTCACTTCTAATTGCAGGCAAGTCTGGGTTATAGGTTTTTTGAGTTTCTTGAACTTGAGTAAAGTCCATGGTTACGTCAACTTGTGCAGTATAGTTATCCATACCGATAACAGGTGACAAGATAGAGTTAATTTTTTGCAGATATTCGTCTTCGCGCTTTTGCTCAATTTCAAATTGTTTACGAGACAAAGCCGATAATGAGTTTTGAGACCCTGAGTTTAATAAACGACCATTTTGATCCGTCACTGTCACTCTTGAAGTTGCTAGGCCTTGAACCGCTGATGCAATAATATCAACGATACTGTCTGTTTCTTCCGTTTTTAACATTCTGCCGCGCTGCAATGTTAATACGACCGTTGCTGATGGCTCTTTAGTATGACGTGCAAATATGTTTTCTTTTGGAATCGCTAACAATACACGAGCACGGCTTACTGAGTTCAATTCTTCAATGGTTCTAGCTAGTTGTTGTTCACGACTGTGTTTAAGACGTTCCGTTTCCATACGCTGGCTGACACCAAAACCTGTGTCTTGCATCAAAATTTCAGAACCTTCTGATGGGCCTTGAGATAATCCGCCACGAGCTAATGCGAGTTTTACATCTTGATAAGTATCGGCTGGCACTAAGATGACATTTTGTTCTAACGTGTATTCAATTTTTTGCGCATCTAAGTGATCAAGCGTTTCAATTAATTGTTCAGTATCAAACTGTCCAATTGGTCGTAATTCAGGCTCACGTGACCACATAAAAATGATAACAGTAATCGCAATACATATTACCAGCGCAAGAACTAACGCGCCTTGGCGAATGACTTCTGCGCTAGAAACGGCGTTAAGAAAACCAGACTTTTGTTCATCCATGTTCTCATTGTCACTGTTAATTGACACAAGATCATTGGAGACATCTGGTCCGCCTGCTGTCATTTGTGTTGTTAGTTCTTCTGCCACGTTAAACCCTTAATGCTTTATCGTTTATTCATTCGTGAAAAATATTTAAATAATGCCTAAACCGGCATGCTCATAATGGTTTTATAAGCATCTACTAACTTATTTCGAACTTGAACCGTTGCTTCAAATGCAATGCCTGCTTTTTGTGATGCAATCATCGCTTGTGCCAAAGACACTGAACGGTCGCCCATTTCAACGGCCGTTTTAAGCTCACCTGAAGTGGTTTGTAAATCATTAACATTGTCTACGGCTTGTTTAAGCAGCTCACCAAAATTGGCAGACGATGGATTGTTAACTTTCTGGACTTGATTAAACGGATTGATATCAGTATTTGGACGGATCGTTTGACCTGTCGCTTGCGACGCCATGTTTTGCATTTCTGCATATAAGTTATTCGCTTGGATATTCATTAGTTCGTCCTCTATCAGGCACTTATTATTTCTACGGTTTTCTATATTGTGATAAAGCACATTTAGTGCCAGTTTATTTTACTTAATAAACAAAGAGTTAGACCTATTTCTGGTATAAAAAAGAATAAAACAAAGTGACGGAGATTTGACAGAGAACAATAAAAGAGCTGCTGGAGGGTGATAAATAAACAAAAAAAAGCCCGCAATAATCCAATAATGGTTTAGAACGGGCTAAGGACAGATAGTCTGTTTAGTTGCAATGAAGTTTAAGCAGGTACTTCAATACCTTGTTCACGCATTTTTGCTAATTTATAACGTAACGTACGAGGACTAATACCAAGCTTTTCAGCAACATCTTTTCGTTTGCCTTGGCAAGCCTGCAGCGCGTCCAGAATTATACGATTTTCCTGTTCACGAATTTCCATTTTAAAGTCACCATTATCAGTGCCATCGGTACTGTATGTGCTGTCGTCGTCATCGTTCTGCATTGAATTTGTTTGTAGACTGCTAGCCTGAATGCTTGCTGCTACGTTATCAACGGCAAACTCTTCAACTAAAATATGCTCGGCTTCTATGGCATTACTTGAACACAAAATAAGTGCTCGTTGTATTACGTTGTCTAACTCGCGAACGTTACCAGGCCAATTATGTTGTAATAACTTAAACACGGCATTTGAGCTTAATGTTGGGATTTCTCTACCCGTTTCAACACAATAGCGATTTAATAAATGCTCTGTAATTGGCATCAAGTCATCTTTTCGTTTACTTAAAGGTAACCAACGAATTGGGAATACATTTAAGCGATAGAATAAATCTTCGCGGAATTTGCCATCCTGAACAGCTTTCATTAAGTCTCTGTTAGATGTTGCTAAAACGCGCACATCTAATTTGATGGTTTTTCGACTGCCTAAACGCTCAACTTCACGCTCTTGTAATACGCGCAATAACTTAGCTTGTAGGTTCAAGTCCATCTCAGTGATTTCATCTAACAAAATAGTACCGTGTTGAGCCTGTTCAAATTTTCCTGGGCAAGCCTGAATCGCGCCTGTAAACGCTCCTTTTTCATAACCGAATAATGTCGCTTCCAACATATTGTCTGGAATCGCGGCGCAGTTAATGGCTATAAAATCATGCTCTGAACGTGTTGATTGATCATGAATGTAACGAGCCATGACTTCTTTACCAGAACCGCTTGGTCCTGTGATCATGACTGAAGCGTCGGTAACCGCCACTTTTGCAGCGAGTTTTAATAGCTCAATACTCTTTTTATCTGCAACCACTGGATTGTGCTTTTCAGTTTGTTTTACTGGCGCATAACGACCAACCATATTTAACAAAACTTCTGGAGCAAATGGTTTTGCCATGTAATCAATGGCGCCATATTTCATCGCTTCAACTGCGTGATCAATCGTTGCATAGGCTGTCATCAATAAAAATGGAGTATTCGGGTAAAGCTTTTTAACGGATTTTAATAAGTCTAAGCCTGACAATCCGCCCATTTGAACATCAGATACAATCAAGTCGATTACGGTTTCTTTTAAACGAACCAACGCCGTTTCTGCCGACTCCGCTTCAACAACGGAATATCCAGCGATAGATAACGTATCAACTAATGCTTCGCGCAAACCTGAATCGTCTTCAACTACTAAAATTTGTGATTGACTCATGCCACCACCTCCTGACGTTCTACTTCTACTGATTGATTTTCACTTTGTGGCGCAAGTTTGATTGGTAAATAAATTGAAAAGATTGCGCCGCCTGAAATTTTATTTTCTACATCAACACTGCCCTGATGCGCTTGAGCAACGGTTTTTACGACGGATAAGCCTAACCCTGTGCCCTGCGAGCGTGTGGTATAAAATGGTTCGAATATTTTTTCTAATAACTCAGTGTGGATACCAGGACCATTGTCTTCGACAGAAATACACACTTGGTTTGGATTGTTGTTAACACGACGTGCGGCAAGGTGAATTTGAACACCCTGACCAATAACTTGAACCGCATTATGAACAAGGTTTGTAATGGCACTGGCTAAACTTGTTTTGTTCGCTAGCAATAAAATATCTGGTTCTGGCAACTCAACGGTCATTGTGCCGGCTGGGTGAACCATAGCCTCTGAACTCTGATGGACGCTGGTTAGCAACTGTTGCAAAGACACTTGTTCCAATACTTGATTTTCGCCACTTTTGGCAAACATCAACATGTCATTCACTTGCTTTTCAAGGTCTACTAAACGTGATGACAGTTTATTGACAAAGCTATTTTTTTGTTCTGGTTTTAAACGACCATTTGAAAGATTCGCTGCGTATAACATCGCTGCCGACAATGGTGTTCTAATTTGATGTGCCAGACTTGCAACCATACGACCTAACGCCGATACACGTTGCAAATGACTTATACGTTCTTGTAACTGACGTGTTTCTGTCAGGTCAGTCATTACAATTAATTGCCCAGATTTAAGTGGCATAATTTCTAACTTAACACGTCGACCATTTACTAATGAAACTTCATGACCATCGTCTTCTCTAGGCTTAAAGGCTCGAGCAATAACAGTACGCCACCTTTCACCTTCAAGAGGTTCACCGAGAAGCGTTATAGCGAGTTTATTGGCCTGACGAACCATGCCTTTGGTGTCTAAAACAATGACGCCATTCGGTAATACATCCACTAAGTGACTTAAGTCGTCATTTTGCTGACGAAGTTCTTCTACCTGTTTTGCAGACAAGGTCTTGTTGGTTAAGTTTTGTTTTGGCACGCTAGAGGAATGCGCAGACTCGGGATCGGCAAAGCTACGAAATTTAGACGTAAACGACGCTAATTTTATATTGGCATCAATAACGCGCTGCTCTGAAATTGCTGTTGATAATCTGGCTGACATAGTACTGCCTCACTTGTGTTAATACACATGGAGACAAACAACTATTGTGCCAACTTTTAAACCGTTACTTTACAACAGCTTAGGGAGAAAATTAAGAGCCAAATTGATAGTCCAAAATTTTGACTCTTTAAAACAGAGGGGCATTAATCGTCTTTATTTAAGTCATATTTACGCATTTTTTCTACGAGAGTAGTACGACGTAATGACAACTGCTCTGCAGCTCTAGAAACGACATAATCACAGCTTTGTAATGCTTGTTCTATTAAGTTTACTTCTAATTCAGACAAGAATTCTTTTAAGTCAATACCTTCAGAAGGCAACATAACGGTAGTTGGATCCGCTAATGAAGTTGCTGACATTACAAAGTCATCTTGCTCATCTTCGTCTTCATCTTCGTTATACGCAAACATGTCATTTAAGGCTTGGCGTTCTAAAATTTCATCTGGATATTCTGGTACAAAACGTTCTGCGTCTGTATAACAATAACGTTGAGG
>CAWUUQ010000220.1:0-8500 GCA_963925625.1 uncultured Psychrosphaera sp. | reverse complement strand
AGTAAAATGGAATTCGCTTGAGGTTTACAAATGATTAAAAATGGAAAACAAACAATTCAATACAAGCCATGTCACTTTTTTAAGTTAGGCTGCCAACTCCGTAAAAGGTTAACTATCTTGTTGTCCTCATTGTTTGGGGCTGTCTCACTGGCTGCTGTATTGTCTACATTATTGCCTGTGTTGTTGACCTTAAGCTTTAGTGGCTCTGCCATTGCGGCAAAAACTTACATCACCACTCAAACCATAGAAGTATTTGACGAACCAAATGGGCAAGTCATTCAAACTTGGCCAAGCCACACACTTTTCACCTCAAATAAAGAAGATACTCTATGGATTCGTGTCTCAGGTCACTTTCCTGAAGGGGAATGGCAGTCCGTTTTTCCAATGTGGTACGTTAAAGTCTCAGATGCCTTAAATGAACAAAAACCACAAACCGTTAATGCGCCTGAAACGGTTTTCCATATTCCTAAAGAACAATTAAATAAACGCTCTAATCGCATTGCCAAAGCGTATCGATTGCTTGAACCAGCAACGGTATTTAATCGTGAGGGTGAAGCGTTAGAACATTGGCCAGTTGGTAAAAACTTTACGAGTGCTTATGAAAATGAAGACAGTCTTAAAATCACCGGGCATTTTCCAGATTCAAAATGGCAAGCCCTTAAAGAGCCGGTTTGGATTATTAAGCCAGTAAGAATGCAAGACAGAACTCAACCAAAGGCAATCAAGCGCAACAACGATGTGAGCCGTTTTGTCTTAATCGACAAGTCTGCATTTAATATGACGGTGTACGAAATAGACACAAATGCGGAAATACAGGCAGTGATGACCTCTCCCGTTGCATTAGGTTACGATCGTTGTTTACCTGAGTCACAAGGAGGGAAGTGTTATTACACACCTGAAGGAGAGTTTGAAATAGAGTTCAAATTATTTGATAGCGACGGTATTAAATGGTGTATACCTAAAAAAATGGAAGCTGAATTTGCCGATAAAATAGCTCGAGGCGAGCGTTGTTGGCGAGGTATTATGGGCAATCACGCCTTACACTTCGGTGATTCGTTATTTTTACATGGCACGTCGAACCCAGATTCAATTGGTAGTCGCACAACACATGGTTGTGTGCGATTAAGAAATAGTGACGTTGAAATGGTCTATCGATTATTATCAAGCGGCGACAAAGTAGTGATAACCAGTCAACCGCAAGATAAGTTAGCGGAAATGAGACTTAAAGTTTTGACTTTGCAGAATTCTCAGCAGAACTTACAGGAGCGCCAATCACTAGAGGCAACTCTTTAGCTTGCCAACCTAACATGTCACCCTCAAGATGTTTAAAGTTAGTTACTCCATTTTTTCGCATCATACTTTCAGCTTTGCCCGCACGGTAACCACTTCGGCAATGTACGACAATCGTTTTATCGATAGCTTTCAGACGTTCAATTTCGTCAATAATTTCGCCATGAGGAATATTAATTGCGCCTTTAATATGGCCTTCTTCAAATTCTGATTTAGAGCGAACATCTAGTATTTGATAATTTGATGAGTTTTTAATGAGTTCTTCAGTACTGATTTTTTCTGCTTCGTCAGCCAAACTAAAAAAGCTTAACGTGATAGATACAAGGCTAGTGAGAAGTAGACTCACCTTAGAAGCGCTGTTTTTTGTAGATGTTGTCATGTGTTTTCCTTAATTAAAAATAATTACCTAAAAACCAGAACAATAAAATAGTGCCTGTAACAAATAAAACAACGCGTCTATGCCAATGCCTTAGCTGACGTATCGTATTTTGATCAGGATGTTGTCCCTCGTTTAACCTTATGCGTTTAACTTTGGTTCCTGCATACATTAATGGGCCTGCCATTTCGATTTTACAACCGCTTGCAACAATACACATCCATAATAAGTCTACTTTGCTTTGATTGTTAGGCCATTGCGACTTGTTTTGGTTATAAAGTGTTAACCAACCAGGACTAGATTTAAAAATAGAATAAATGGGTGCGCACAATATCGTAATGGGCCAATCTAGTAGTGATTTAATTAGCAACGCCGGCTGACCAAAACGTCCCACATTTGGTGCTAATGATGGCCAAGCTTGGCACAAAATAGCTAACAAAACATAACTTAAGCTTAATACACCACCAAAGGCTAGAAATAAAATAAGCGGCATTAACCAACGACTAAACCAATGAGTGACCTCCAATTCAAGTACTGTTTTAGTAATGCCAAGTGGCGACAACACGTTGGCATCGGTATTAACTAATTCAGCTAAATAAGACTTGGCGACAGCATGTTGTTTTTTGTTGAGTGCTTGTTCAATTATTTTTGACTGCCGAGAAAAACCAAAATACCCCAAACTTATATATAGTAAAACCGCTTCGGTAATAAGTGCGTTTAAACCATCATCAGGCATGATAAATAACAAAGCCCATAAAATTGTTAGAACGAGTATAAAGTAAGTGATTAAAGCCATGAGTCCAGAAATGAATTTTTGTTTATTAAAACCAGGCTGATTAGGAACCGGACGATTGACTTTAAGCGCTAAAGCATAGGCTAACTTCTGACAAAGGTTTAATGGGGAGTATTCATTAGGAATCGGTAAAAGGGCATTAAAAATAATGACCATAGCTGCCACTAATAAAGTAGGGTATTCAGCCATGGTCATCATAATATTTACTTCTCAGCGACTTTATTGAGTAGTTTTAAGATTAAGTCAGAAGAGTTTTTTGACGCTATTTCTAAATAGGCATCAAAGCTCATTGGCGACTCTTTGCCAGCAATGTCTGACAATGAACGGATCACTAAGAAAGGTGTATCCATTTGATAACAAGTTTGAGCTATTGCGGCACCTTCCATTTCTACCGCCAATAAACTTGGGAATTGCTGGCGCGTTGCTTCAATACGAACTGGATCACACATGAAGCTATCACCAGTAGCAATCAAACCGACCTTGCAAGTGATGTCTGTCATTTCTTCAATTGATTCTTTTGCAAGTTCAACTAACTTTTCATCGGCAGTAAATCGTGCTGGCATATTTGGCACTTGGCCAAACTCATAATTAAACGCAGTCACGTCAACATCATGATGCACTAACTCATCACCAACGGCAATGTCACCCACTTTTAATGCGCTATCAAAACCACCGGCAGAGCCAGTGTTAATTACACAGTCAGGTTTAAAGTTGTTAATTAATAGACTTGTCGCTATTGTTGCAGCTACTTTACCAATACCTGACTGTACTAAAACCACATCTTGGTCATTAATGGTTCCAGAAAAATACTCGTAATTGGCAATGTTCGTTACTGTAAGATCTTTAATGCTATTTTTTAGGATAGCGACTTCAGGCTCCATAGCGCCAATAATTGCAATGGTCATAATAGACTCTCTTTAATGGTGAAGATTGAAAAAGTAAACACTCTATCAATTTGAAAATTTTACAAATTATAATTGAGGCCATCGGCATTGGCTAATTAATTCCTATAATTGGATAAGTTTTTCCAATGCGCTGTCAAAAACGCGACAAATTAAATGGCACGTAATCTGCTTAGCTTAATGGCAATCATTTGTTTGCAATGTGTTTATAGTCATTAATCTTAAGTGGAGAAAAATATGGAATGGGTTTTAGTATTACTGGTGGGTTTAATCTTAACCATCGCCTTAGTTGCAAGCCATTTTATTGACACAAATAATCCTTATCCTTTTAAGAAAAAGTCACAGCTTTTTACCAACATAGAACGAGGTTTTTTGGCTTTGTTAGATCGTGCCGTTGGCGCAGACTATAAGATTATGAATCGTGTACGCCTTCAAGACATTATCGAAACGAAAGAAACCGTTAAGGGCCGAGCTAAACGTTCTGCCATGATTAAAGCGTCGAGCAAAGTCATAGATTACGTGCTTTGTGACCCAACAACTTATCGCATTATTGCTGCTGTTGATTTGGTTAATCATGCAAATGGTGGACATAAGTCAAAACAAGACTGGTTTGTAACAGGTGCATTAGAAGCCGCAGGAATTCCACATATCCGTATCAAGGTTAAAACGGGTTATAAAGTTGAAGAAATCCGCAATGGCATACTATATAAAATTGGTAAAAAAGAACGAGCTTATCCACCAGAGCCAATTTTTAAAGGCAATATTCCTCGTCGACCGGTTGGCGCACTATCTGCCGGACAAGTAAAAGCACAGCTTGGCAATTATAAAGTAGCCAAAGCGTCCTAACTATTGAGTTTGTTATGGGAGTTAGGTAACCTGATGACTCCCATTTCAAATAGAATAATAGATTAATGGAAATTGAGTTAAAGTTCCTGATTCAACCAGACTTAGTCGCTAAATTCACCTCAGCACTAAATGCATCCAGTTTTACCGTCAAAAATCATTCTATTAAGCAGTTGGTTAATGGTTATTTTGATACCGACCTGCAAACGCTACGAAACTTTGATATGGGTTTAAGAATCCGTTCTACCGAATTTGCAGATGGCAATATTGAAGCGGAACAAACGGTTAAATTGGCCGGTAAGGATATAGGCGGCTTACATCAACGACCAGAGTTTAATGTTGCATTAAATACCCCTGCCTGCATGAATGTTGATTTGTCACTTTTTGATAATGAAATTTGGCCCACTGGGTTTGTCGAAAAAGACGTGCAACCGCATTTACAACTCTTATTCAAAACTGAATTTACTCGCACTGAGTGGCTAATTGAAATGCCATCTGGATCTGAAATTGAATGTGTTTTAGACCAGGGCGAGATCACATCAAATGGTCGCGAAGCCATCATAAGTGAAATTGAACTTGAACTTAAAAGTGGTATGGTCACAGACTTATTTTTATTAGCTCAATTCATCAGTTCAAAAGTAAATGTACGACTAGGTTTTTTAAGCAAAGCGGCGCGCGGTTATCAGTTGTTAGCGAACAAACGTATAAAGTGCATGGACTTAAACCATATAGATTTACCAAACAATGTTTCCTGTGAAGAGGCATTAACCAGAACATTGTCAGAAGCGTTAAAGTTTGTTCAGCATAATGAACAAGTATTCTGTTCTTCAATGTCACCCAAAGCACTCAGAAAAGTCATCGATGGCTGGTCCATGATCATTCATACGTTACAATTATTCTCAGCCCAGTTGTTTTCGCAAAAAAATGCAGGCAATAACTATGAGCACTCCCAGTTTAATCACTTCATCGATCAGTTTAAGACCGTTCGTAAACAGCATAAATGGGCCGATTCATTTTATCAGCTAAATCAGCTTGTTAGTCGTAAAAGCCCTTATAAAAAGGACATCGAGAATAATGAACATTTATCTCACTTGATGACCCAACAACAATTGTCTGAACAAAAACTAATGAAGGCGGTCGGTTTTTTTAGTACGTCTGAATACAACCAATTAATTATTAATTTTGTGCAATGGTTAAGCCAAAAGCAGTGGCGCACTGAAATGTCACTTGAGGCTCTTTATTTATTAAATGAACCGCTTAGTTCGGTCAGTAACTTGTGGTTAGAAAGTGCATGGCAAAATCTACAAATTAACCTTGCTGATTATAAACAAAATCCAGAGCAAGAAAGCATCGTAAGCCTTTATTGGCCGCTAGTAGAGTCGTTATTAACAGGCTTAGTGATTGGTAGTTTGTATTCGGAAAACTGGCAACAAATGCGTAATTCGCAATTAGATTTATTATTAGGATGTGAAGAGTTTTTATTATTAACTCGTATTGAAAAACTGCTGTTAAATGATGAAGGTGTTTCCGCCGCAACAGGCAGTGCAGAAGACGTGAATAAACAATATTTAGAATGGGTACGTGGTAAACAAAAAAGCCTCAATTTTGCTTTATCTGCGTCGGTCAATAATGTTAGCCAACTGAAGTCATTCTGGTAATGAAAAAGCTCGCGAATATTGGCAAAGTTAGATTGGAAGAGTTATTGGATGTTGCCACTTTAGACTCAATATCAGCCTCAAATTCAGCGCAAGTAGAAAAACTTGAGTACCTGTTTTCTGTCAGTGACTTTATTTTCAGAACCTGCTCAAGACAGCCAGACTTATTAGATCAGTTATTAACGTCCGCCACGCCATTTGAAGTGCCTAGTTGGCAATTGCCAGATGAACAATGGATTGCCATGTCTGAAGCTGAAGCGATGAAAACGCTAAGGCACTATCGAAATCAGTTAATGGTGATTATTGCAGCTCGTCACTTTCTGAAAACAGACTCTATCAAAAAATGCATGCGGGACTTGTCACAAGCCGCTGACTTGTTTTTTGGATTAGCTAGGCAATGGGCAGAAGCAAGCCTACTTCCACGATGGGGCAGAGCCTTAGATGAGAATAGTAACCCAGTCGCGATGATCGCCTTAGGCATGGGTAAATTAGGTGGTTACGAATTAAACTTTTCATCCGATATCGATCTTATTTTTTGTTATAGCGAAAAAGGCATAACGGAAGGGGGGCGAAATGCAGAAGATTTTCAAACCTACTTTACAAAACTAGCACAAAAAGTCATTCATTTACTCGACACAGTAACGCCTGACGGACAAGTCTATCGCGTTGATATGCGATTAAGACCATTTGGAGATAGTGGTCCGTTAGTTAGCAGTTTTGCTTCAATAGAAAATTATTACCAAGATCACGGTCGTGATTGGGAACGTTATGCTTTATTAAAAGCGCGTCCGTTGGCCCATCCTAACTACACGTCGCAGGTTGAGTATTCTCAGCAACATACGCTAATCGAAATGTTAAGGCCTTTTGTTTTTCGCCGCTATATCGATTTTAGTGTCATTGAGTCACTTCGTACTATGAAGTCGCAGATTAAATCGGAAGTTAAGCGTCGAAATTTAACCAACAATATAAAACTGGGTGCTGGTGGAATTCGAGAAGCAGAATTCATCGTTCAAGCGCTACAAATGTTGCGTGGCGGCAAAGAGCCTCAATTACAACAATCGAGTTTTTTAGTGGTTTTGCCAGAGTTAACGCGTTTAAAAGTATTCACAAAAGCAGAGTCACAATTAATCGAACAGTCGTATTTATGGCTTCGTGAATGTGAGCAATATTTGCAGGCCTTTGACGATAAACAAACCCAAACCTTGCCAATGGATGATTTGAATCAGCAACGCCTTTTGCATCTTTTTGAGTTTGAATCTTGGTCTGAATTATTATTAAAAGTCGAACAAGTTACTAAACAGGTTCATCATGTCTTTAATGAAGTGATAGGTGATGATCCAGACGCCCAAACGATTAAACCTTCACCGTTGTTAAAAAAGTGGCGACATTATTGGCTCACCGAGATCCAATCTACTCCGTCAGAATCAAACGCCTTTGAAGAGTCGGAACACTTTTTAGTTTTGTTAGCCTGTTTATTCGACAATAAAAAAGAGTTAATTAAATCGGTGCTGAGCAGCAAAGGGCGAGATAAACTCGACTTATTAATACCCGTGTTGATGGCAGAATGCGAACGTCAGAATATTGCTGAGCATCAATGCAAAAGTATTTTAAATATCATTCGTAAAATCGCAACTCGTACAACTTATTTGTCATTGTTAGGTGAAAACCCTGGCGCATTAACCCAATTGGTTAGCTTAGTTTCGTCCTGTGATTTTATTGGTCAAGAATTAAGAAACTTCCCAATGTTATTAGATCAATTGATTGATCCAAAACTATTGTACTCGGTTCCTTTAATTAAAGACTATGCTCCAGACTTAAGACGTAATCTGCTACGTGTCGCGCCCGATGACTTAGAGTTGCAGATGGAAATACTGCGCCAGTTTAAACTGTCCTCACAAATGATCATTGCAGCTTGTGATGTTAAAAATTATAGATGTACCCACGGTGAGTGGTCATTTAACCATTTTGGCCGAAGTAATTTTAGATCAAGTTGTGAATATTGCATGGCGACAAATGATTGACCGGTATGGCTATCCGGCTGGCGCAAGTGACGAAAATAAAAACTTTGCTGTGTTGGGTTATGGAAAATTAGGCGGTTATGAGTTGGGTTATGGCTCTGATTTAGACGTGGTTTTTGTTCATGATTGTGCCAGCAGCGCGCCTACAGATGGCGCTAAACAAATAGATTCTCGGCAATTCTATTTGAAGTTAGTTCAGCGCATTTTACATATATTTACAACACGCACCGCTACCGGTGTTTTATATGATGTTGATACGCGCTTAAGACCGTCAGGCGCATCAGGGTTATTAGCAATAAATATTAATACCTACAAAGAATACCAACACACAGAGGCCTGGACGTGGGAACATCAAGCACTAGTCCGCGCTCGAGCTGTAAAAGGCAGTGTTCATATTAAGGAAAAGTTTGATGAAATCCGTAAAAGCGTACTGCTGTTGAAACGTGACCCAGAAGTGTTGAAATCTGATATTTCGACTATGCGGCAAAAAATGATGGATAACTTAGGTCGTGGGACAACATCGCTTTTTGACATTAAACAATCCCGTGGTGGCGTTGCTGACATTGAGTTTATTGCTCAATACTTAGTTTTAAATTATAGCCATCAACATCCTTCGTTAGCTG
>CAWUUQ010000219.1:0-5082 GCA_963925625.1 uncultured Psychrosphaera sp. | reverse complement strand
TTCTGGTTTATTTGATAACTCAGTGTTTGACAAATTAGTACCTGCTTATTACCACAGATACAACGAAGTAACGGGCATTATTGAACGTTCAACGTGTTGTGAAAATACCGCAACTGAACATCGCATGATGTATAAATTTGTTGTGGACTCATTGGTACATTGGGCAGAACATTTAGGAATTGATGGCTTCCGTTTTGATGTGATGGGACATTTACCTGCGCAACTGCTTATTGATGGCCGTAATGCCGTTGTAGCCGTTGATTCAGACACTTACTTTTATGGAGAAGGCTGGAACTTAGGCGAAGTATCAAACGACCGTCTGTTTGTTCAAGCGACTCAATATAATTTAGCAAGCACTGAAATTGGTACCTTTAATGACCGTCCTCGTGACACCATTAGAAATCAAGCACTTACAAGAATAGAGTCTTTGTCAGGAACGGGCTCAGCTGACTTAATGGGTATTGACCATATACGTTTAGGCTTAGCAGGCACATTACAAAATTATGAGTTAGAAGATCAGTCAGGCTCCGTTAAAAAAGGTTTGAATTTTGGTCAATCGTCTTATGGCTTAGACCCAGCAGACATTATTAACTATGTGTCTAAACACGACAATGAAACACTATACGACTACTTACAATATAACTTTGCGCTAGATGTGTCGGCTGAAACCCGAGCGCGTATTCATGCTGTTAACGCGGCAATTCCATTGATGAGCCAAGGCATTCCATTCTTCCAATTAGGCGCAGATAAAATGCGTTCTAAATCATTGGACAGAAATACTTATGATGCGGGCGATTGGTTTAACTATGTTGACTACACCAATACAACAAATAACTGGAATGTAGGACTACCGATTGAACGTGATGGCAAATTCACAACGGCATTAAGCACAAACGTAAATGCGAATCCGTCAATGACAACCATAGAGCTAACAAGCTCAGTATTTAAAGAGCTGTTATCGATTAGAAGTAGCAGCCCTTTATTTAGTTTGCCAACGGAACAAGACGTTATTAATCGAGTGGGTTTTCATAATACTGGTTTAGCTCAAACACCTGGTTTAATAGTGATGAGTATTGATGATGGGCTGCGTAGCGATGTTTCATTGGCTGATTTAGACGCCAGTGTAGATGCCATTGTTGTTGTATTTAATGGTACGCCAAATGCGCAAACTCATGATATTAAGTCGGCAACTGGTTTTACTTTGCACGCCAAACAACAAGCATCGGCAGATTCAGTGGTTCGTACTGCAAGTTTCACTGAAACAAGTACACACGGCACATTTAGTGTACCGGCTCATACGGTGGCTGTGTTTGTAAAAGCGCAAGATGGTGCGCAAGGTGAAGGATTATCAACGGATCCAGATTATGTTGCTTCACCATACAATGACACTGAAGTTGGTATCGCAGATATTTCTAGTGGAAGCTTTGAAGCCTTTGAATATGACGGTCGTGGCAATTACACAACGTCAATTACGCTGAATGCGGGTTCATATGAGTTTAATTTAGGCGATGCGAGTTTGACGACGGTAAACCTGGCGTTTGCAGATGTTTCAATTGGTGCGTCTTCAGAATCTATTGTTGCTGGTAGTGTTGAAAACTTTGCATTTACTGCTTCTCAATCTGCGTCATATAACGTTATTTTAAATGTTGAAAGTGCAACGCCAGAATTAACCATTACCGTTGGAAACGTGCTTGTTAGTTGTCAGTTACCAGATAGCAGCGACGCGGCACCATTTACTATTTCAGGCGATGGTTCGCTGTACATAAAAGGTGATCATTCTGGTTGGAATGCAGAAGCAGCCTATAAAATGACGTACAAAGGTGACAATCGTTACCAAGCGGTGGCTGATTTTGATGGCGACATGCAATTTAAACTAGCCTCTAGTGATGGCAATTGGACCACACAGTTATGGGCGCAAAATAGCGATGGTTCTATTATGCAATCAAACTTAGACGTTGGCACCACCTATGACGTAGCGTATGAAAACGCGGGTACTGATAATAACTCTGCGTCGTTAGCCGCTGGCACTTATAGTTTCTTGTTGACCTTAAATGAAGCGAACCCAAGTGCAGGTAAAGCGGTGGGAACGTTGTTGATTCAACAGTGTAGCGACTAAAGATTAACAGAAATGACAAATAATCTGACAGCTATGTAAATAACTACGCAGACTGATTAGAGAATAAAAGCGACCTTAATTGGTCGTTTTTTTATATCTGCTGAGTTATTATCGAGCTCGCAATTTTTAGTAGTTATTAAGGTATTTTTGTGCAAAAAAAGAATAATACGTTTTTAGAATTAATTTTTAACATCATCGTACCGTCCGTTATTTTAATGAAGTTATCTGGACCTGAATATTTGGGCAGCGTTAATGCTTTAATTGTCGCCTTAGCATTTCCGATTGGTTATGGTATTTACGATTTTGTTCAGTCGAAGTCTCTAAATTTTATTTCTTTGTTGGGTTTTTTAAGCACTTTGTTAACGGGTGGCATTGGCTTATTTGAGTTAGACGCAGAATGGCTTGCAATAAAAGAAGCCGCTATTCCCGCTGTTATAGGTTTGGTGGTATTGGTTTCTGGTTTTAGTGGCAAACCGCTATTGGCCAAATTAATGTTAAATCCAACGTTGTTTAATTTAGATCTTATTTACGATGCGTTGGCTAAAAATAATAACAGCCAAGCGTTTAAATCTAAGATCAATCGCGCAAATCACTTGCTAGCTTCAACGTTTGTATTTTCCGCAACAGCTAATTATCTTCTGGCAAAAATGATTGTTACTAGTCAAGCAGGCACAACAGAATTTAATGAACAGTTAGGTGAGATGACGCTCATTAGTTACCCAGTCATCGCGATACCAAGCTTAATCATGTTAATAGGCATTATGGTTTATGTTGTAAAAACGGTGACACGTTTAACAGGGCTTAAGTTTGAGCAAATTTTACATCAGGAGTAATGGCTGAATACGTATGTAATTTGCCTAAAACCATGTTCGTAAAGTTCATACACAGGTAGCCTATTAGCAGAATCTAAAACGATAATAATAATAGGTTATTCATGAACAAGGTTGTCCTCAAAGGTATTAAGTTTTACACCATAACGAATACTTTATTCGTCGCTCTCTTAGCCATTCTTTTTTCAAGCCTCCCCGCACATGCTAAGACTTATTTAAGTCATCATCTTGATGGCAAAGTATTAACGGTTACTCATGATGAAGGTCAGTTACAACTTACTGCACTACACAACTTAGCGTTCGAAATTAAACCAATTAATCACCCTTTAACTCGAGACGACTTTCCAAGTTTTGCTAAGGATCCTTCTCAAACCTTCAATCCGGCTATAAAAGTTGTTAATAGTAAACAATCACTAACCTTTTCAACTACGTCATTGTCAGTACAAATTAATAAACAAACAATGCAACTCGCATTTGTAAAAAACGGCGAAGTGATGACTAAAGAGGAAGGCGGTTTTTTTGCGACTCATACGCTACAAGGTTTCCGTTTTGAATTAGACGATGATGAAGTTTTAATGGGAACAGGCGAACGTGTCTTAGGCATGAATCGTCGAGGTCATAAATTACCTCTTTATAATCGTGCTCATTATGGATATGGCACCAAGTCTGAACAAATGAATTACAGTATTCCTGCGGTCATGTCGTCTAAAAAATACGTGATCTTGTATGACAACCCAGCCAAAGGCGCAATTGATTTAGGTAAGACCGAATCAGATGTGCTGCAGTTTGAAGCAGTAGGCGGGCGCCAGGCTTATATTTTCATTGCAGGCGATTCATTCCCAGATCTTATTCATCAGTATGTAAAAGTAACGGGCAAACAACCTTTGCCTCCAAGATGGGCATTAGGAAATCATGCATCTCGTTTTGGTTACCGTACTCAACAAGAAGTGCTTGATACGATTTCATTATACCGAGAGCTCGATATTCCCGTTGATTCAATCATTCTAGACTTATATTGGTTTGGTAAAGACATCAAAGGTCATTTAGGTAATTTAGATTGGGACAAAGCAGCTTTTCCAAATCCAGAAAAAATGATCTCAAGCCTAAACGACATGAAAGTGAAAACCACCTTAATCACTGAGCCGTTTATTTTAGATAGTTCTTCGCGCTGGGAAGAAACTAAGGCTAAAAACGTATTAGCAAAAAATGCAGCTGAAAATGATGTACGTGAATTTGATTTCTATTTTGGGCATACCGGTTTAATTGATGTATTTAATGAGCCTGCAAAAGATTGGTTTAAATCCATTTACCAAGGTCTGTCTGAACAAGGCATAACAGGTGTTTGGGGTGACTTAGGCGAGCCTGAAGTTCATCCTGCAGATATGGTTCACGTTCTGTCTGATTACATTAGTGATGAAACAGGAAAGGCGTTAAAAGCGTCAGGAGACGAAATTCATAATGCTTATGGTCATCAATGGGCCAGTATGGTGAATGAAAGTCTAAAAGAGTTTGCGCCTAATACTCGCCCGTTTATATTGATGCGTGCAGGTTATGCGGGTTCACAACGTTTAGGCATGATCCCTTGGACCGGCGATGTGAGTCGTGCTTGGGATGGTTTAAAACCTCAGCCTGAACTAACCATGCAAATGAGTTTGTTGGGGTTAGCGTATACTCACTCCGATTTAGGAGGTTTTGCTGGTGGCGAAACCTTTGACAAAGAAATGTATATTCGCTGGTTACAATATGGGGTGTTCCAACCGATTTATCGCCCGCATGCACAGGACAACATTGCACCCGAGCCGGTATTCCACGACAAAGAAACACAAGATATCATTCGTGATTACATCAAACTTCGTTATCGTTTAATGCCTTACAACTACAGCTTGGCATTTGAAAACACGATGACTGGCATGCCGTTAATGCGCCCAATGTTTTTTGCCAATGAACAAAACAGAGATTGGTATGACATTGCCGATCAATATTTTTGGGGCGATGCATTCTTGGTAAAACCGGTTACCGATCCAGGACTTTCTGCTATAAAAATAACTTTGCCTGAAGGTAAGTGGACAGATTTTTGGACTGGTGAACGATATTTGAGTGCACCAAATTTAAATGCTCAAGGCACACAAATTTCCT
>CAWUUQ010000218.1:0-5499 GCA_963925625.1 uncultured Psychrosphaera sp. | reverse complement strand
AACTAAATTAACCGTGCGTGCATGTGTTTTTTTTTGCATAATTAACAAATTCGTTCTCTTTTCTTTATCTCATTACTCTTAAGGCTTATTCATGAATAAAACGTGCATTATCACCGGCGGATCGTCTGGCATTGGCTTGAGTTGTGTTGAAGCCTTTTTAGAAGAAGGTTACCAAGTCTTTAACTTAGATTTGCAACCCTGTGACAAAGGAACGTTTTGTGAATGTGATATGACAGACTTAGATAAAGTCAGAGAAACAATTTCTAATATTGGCGACAGTCATACTATTGACGTACTCATCTCAAATGCTGGCATTCATTTCTCGGGCAATATTGAACAGACCTCCGCCGAAGACTTTGATCGCGTACTCAATATCAACGTTAAAGGTGCTTATGCTGCAACTCAAGCCGTTTTACCTAATATGAAAGCCAATAAAAAAGGGGCGATTATTTATATTGCGTCTGATCA
Source organism: uncultured Psychrosphaera sp. (assembly GCA_963925625.1). Classification (GTDB taxonomy): domain Bacteria; phylum Pseudomonadota; class Gammaproteobacteria; order Enterobacterales; family Alteromonadaceae; genus Psychrosphaera. The sequence goes on along the minus strand of CAWUUQ010000218.1, from coordinate 5,031 downwards.
AGCTCTTATCGCAAAGCGAAATTCCTTTGCCTATAACTTAAGTAAAGTCGCTGTTGCGTCAATGGCTAAAACCACGGCGCTAGATTATGCAGAGTTTAACATTAGAGCTAATGCATTGTGTCCAGGAACTATCGAAACACCTCTGTATCATAAAGCGATTGACGGTTATGTTGCGCGTTCAGGGGCAGATAAACAGACAGTGCATCAAGAAGAGGCTAGTTTACAGCCATTAGGACGATTAGGTCAGCCAGAAGAAGTGGCACAATATGCGTTGTTTTTAGCAAGCGACAAAGCGTCGTTTATTACTGGTAGCCTTCCAGTCATTGATGGTGGTTATACGGCACAATAGTGCCGAGCCTTTTGGTATTTTGTTATGACAATAAAAGTGTTCGACCCGCACATTCATTTATTTGATTTGGCTTTAGGCCAGTATGAATGGCTACGTGCGGAGCAAGCGCCACATTGGCCTGATAAATACAGAATTTGTCGAGATTTTAGTGAACAAGATCTAATCTTGACTGGCCGGGCTGGCGGTTCACAAGACATGGAACTGGCTGGTTTTGTACACATTGAAGCTGGATTTGATAATAACCAGCCGTGGCGTGAAATAGAGTGGTTAGAAAACACCTGTTCATTATCATTCAGAAGTATCGCCAGTATTGATCTGACGTTACCAACAAATCAATTTCTTGAACAAATTCTTAAATTAAAAACGTTTGACTCTGTGGTTGGCGTCAGACATATCTTAGATGACCAAGTCATTAGTATTTTAGGCTCTGAATATGCGATAAAAAATTTACAATGCCTTGCGAAACATCAGCTTTTATTTGAATTACAAACAGAGTTTACCGATTCAACGTCTATCGCTCGCCATTTACATTCCCTAATTACTTGTATAGATAACGACAAAGCTAACGGCAACCGGTTAAAAGTAATTATCAATCACGCAGGATTCCCTCCTTTAGACGGCAATCATACAGACTCCAAACAAATGCTCAATAACTGGCTCGCCTCCATGACAGCATTGAGTAAAAATCCAAATGTTTATATAAAATGTTCTGGCTGGGAAATGACAAATCGTCACTATACAAAGGCGCAGGTTGGTTCAATATTACGAGAGTTAATAAAGCTTTTTGGTATAAACCGCGTGATGTTAGCGAGTAACTTCCCGCTTTGTACTTTTAGTTTGTCGTATAACGAATATTGGCAGAATATGGTAACTTTAGCGTCTGATTTAACGAATGAGCTGACAAATGAACATTCTGAACCGTTAAATCAACAAGCATCACTGCAAGCGCGCAAATTGTATCTTGATAATGCAATTGCAATTTATGGCTTATGAAAGAAGAAACTGAATTGGTAAAAAACAAACAACCCATTGGTATTTTTGACTCTGGTGTGGGTGGATTAACGATTACAAAAGACATCCATGCTTTATTACCACATGAGTCGCTTATTTATTTTGCCGATCAGGCCTATGCGCCTTATGGTGATAAAAGTCCTGAGGCAATTGAAGCTCGCAGTCTTGAGATTGCGGATTATTTAGTGGCACAAGGCTGTAAAGCGATCGTTGTAGCCTGCAATACTGCAACGGTTAACGCGATAGAAGCGCTTCGTAAAAAACACGACTTGCCCATTATTGGCGTTGAGCCTGGTATCAAACCTGCCGCTGTTAATACAAAAAGTAATGTTATTGGTGTGTTAGCAACTCAACAAACTATTAATAGTCATTCGTTTAACGCCTTAGTGAGCCGTTTTTCTGAAAACGTAAAAGTTGTCGCCATGCCTAGTCCTCTATTAGTAGAGTTAGTTGAGGCAAATGACTTATCCAGTGATTACGCTCGCCAGATTGTTAGTGACTATGTAGAGCCGCTATTAACTGCTGGGGCTGACCAAATTGCTTTGGGGTGTACTCATTATGCTTTTCTAGCGCCACTTATCCAAGACATCGTTGGAGACAGAGCCGTTATAATAAATACCGCGAGTCCTGTTGCGGCACAATTAAAACGAAGGCTTGAGGAGAAAGCGTTATTATTTAATCTGGATAACACAGACAGCTTAGAAACCGGCACTAAATTAGATAACGCCGCAAACGTTGCTTTTCACAGTTCTGATAATTCGCCAAAGAATACGCAACTTGTAGAGTTGATATGGCAACACGCTTTAGCCATAACGTAAACATGAATAATACAAATGAATAGTAAAAGGTACAGTATCGATGAGAGTTAACAAGCGACTGCAGTTGTTGTTCATATCCTTGACGCTATTAGTCGTTGTAGGTTGTGCAAAAACCAATTGGCGCGAAACAAGTCGAGAGCCGGCTGGCATTGCTCCGGTTCCAAGTGTCATGCAGGAAGCCGTCATACAGTTTTATGCTGCAGATGCATTTAGTTGGCGCGGGTGGTTTGCGGTTCACTCTTGGCTGGCTGTTAAACCTAAAGGGACTCAAGAATATACCGTTTATGAAGTTGTTGGCTGGGGTGTAAAAAATGGACGACCGGCCCTGAGAGAGTACAAAACAAAAACGCCCGATAGATTTTGGTACGGAGCAGAACCCGAAGCCTTCTTAACAATAGTTGGGGAAAAGGCTGAACGTCTTATCCCTAAAATAACAGAGGCGGTAAACGTTTATCCTTGGAAAGATGAATACACTTTATTTCCGGGGCCTAATAGTAATACGTTTCCTGCTTGGATAGGCGAGCAAGTTCCTGAGTTGGAACTAAAAATGCCATTTAGAGCGATAGGCAGTGGCTACGCAAATTAAGCATAGCCTTTTCTAAACGGCACCCTTTTTTAGTGATTATTTAACGGTCACATTAGGTGAACGTTTAACCACATCGTCATTTAGTTCAATACCAATTCCTGGAGTATCAGGTGCTTGAAAAAAGCCATCAACTGGCTGTGGATCTTGAATACATAATTCACGGTTCCATGATTTTATCGCGTATGTGTGATGTTCATGAATCAAGAAGTTTGGAATCGCTGTTTCTAAATGTAACGATGCCGCTGTTGCAACGGGACCGCCACAAACGTGAGCTTGAATACGAATGTCATACACGTCAGCGTAATCACATACCTTTTTCGCTTCAGTAAAGCCCCCACACAAACCAACATCTGGCTGTAAAACATCAATGCTTTGATCTTCAAAATATGGACGCACGTCCCAGCGGTGATACAAACGTTCGCCACCAGCAATCGGTACATTTACGTTATCTGAGACTTTTTTATGTACTGCAGAGTTCAGATAATTCACCGGCTCTTCATACATCATGCAACCCACTTCTTCCACAATTGCGCCCATTTGAATTGCTGATGCTGCGCCCATTAATGAATGAGATTCAAAAATAATATCAACATCTTCACCCACCGCACCACGAATTGCGCGTAAACGATCGCCAAACAGTCGCATTTGAGGTTTAGTAAATAACTTAGTTCTATCAAAAGATGATTGGCCATCTGCGTCATAAACAATAGGATCAACTTTTACGGCATCGTAACCCTCAGCTACCGCTTTCAGGGCCGCTTCGGCATACTCTTCCGGCTGTATTAGTTTTTTACATTCTTTATCCCAATCAAATTGTAATTGGCTCGCATAGGTTCTTAGTTTGTCGTTTGTTTTGCCACCTAACAATTGGTAAACAGGCACGCCCAAGGCTTTACCTTTTATGTCCCAAAGCGCCGTATCAATTGCACTCATTGCTGAATATAAAACCGGTCCGCCGCCTAAGCCCCAAAAGCTTTCACGTAACATGCGATTCCATAACAGTTCCGTATTAAATGGATTAAAGCCAATTAAAACAGCCTCTGCTATTTCTTTGATCATAGCGGCTGCGGCACTGTGTCCCCAGTCATAAGCTAAACCAGCTTCACCAACCCCAGAAATGCCCTCGTCAGTATGAATGCGGATAAATACAGGGTTCCAAGGTGGACGTTCTGGGCAGTGGATATCAAAAATTTCTACGTGGGTAATCTTCATTGTAATCTCGTTGTTTATTTTTGTGATTGTTGCTGTTGTCGCTCAATCTATACAAATTAAAAATTAGTTGCTTAAACGCTTGAGCAAATTATTGATCAAAATCAGGGTAAGCACGTTTTACTTTTCGCATCATGGCTGGCCACGCTTTTTGACCACCCGTTTGACCTGAATGAACAATATTGGCCTGTGCTTTAATGCCATCAATAATGCTTTGATCAACCAATATAGGTTTCATTCCTGTCGACATAATTTGAAGTTGAATTTGACATGCGCGAGTTAAGTCATACATATGCATAAAGGCATCACCAATGGTATTACCTAATGTAATTGCACCGTGATTTCTAAGTAACATAAAGTTCGCATTGCCTAAGTCATCTTTTAAACGTTGTTTTTCATCATGGTCAACCGCAAGGCCTTCATAGTCATGATATGCCATTGATGCAAGCGCAAACATTGAGTACTGACTAAGAGGTAACAAACCTTCTTTTAAACTCGCAATAGCCGCTGTTTCATTGGTGTGTACGTGTAATGTACATTGCGCTTCATGACGTGCTTCGTGCAAGGCACTATGGATTGTGAAACCTGCAGGATTGATGCTAAATGGACAGTTTTCTTGCACGATATTGCCTGCAATATCAATCTTAACTAGATTAGACGCGGTAATTTCATCAAAGGCCAATCCAAACGCATTTAAAAGCAAATGTTCCGTACCCGGAATACGAGCCGAGATATGCGTATGAATTAGATCATCCCAGCCGTGCATCACAAAAAGTCTATAACAAGCCGCTAACTCAACACGAGTTTGCCACTCTTGTTCTGATACTTGATCTTTTAGACGTAATGTTGGCAGTTCGTACATGCTTTTTACTTTCCTTTTAAAGGGTTACGCTTGGCAGTATATCTAATTTAAAAAACTCTGCTTAATAACCGTTAATAATAATATATAGCGCCCTCTTTTTATATGCTGAATTTTATTTGTGAATGTTTACTTGTTGTTAATTAAACAAGAGTCAATCGTTAGAAAACAATGATTAACGAAACAAACTTTACGATAA
>CAWUUQ010000217.1:0-11016 GCA_963925625.1 uncultured Psychrosphaera sp. | reverse complement strand
CAAAGAAATACTCTACGTCGGCGTTTAAATTAGTAACAAATTCCCAACCTGTTGTTCCCATTAACCAAAGTTCAAAGTCGGCATCAAAATCATTTGGTAATAGTACAGAAGCAAAATTGTTGCCGCTATCAACATAATAGTCATAACCAACAGCTACATCAGGGTCAATAAAAACAATTTCATCAAAATCGACATTAAAGTTAAAGTTCCAACCCCCGCTACCGTCAGAACCATTTAATGGCATGATTGGGTTTTCAGCGGTAGTACCCGGAATTACAAACTCACCATCACGAAATGCAAAGTTCCAAACACCGTCTACACCAATATTTGAAGTATTTGCAAGATCTAACATTTGTTCGCTTAATGCACCCGGTAACGCGTAATACGTTGCACCTACTACTTCTTCAACTGCTACTTCTTCAACTGCTACTTCTTCAATTTGCAATTCTTCAACCTGAGCAGTAATGCGGCTAGGTTGAACAACTAAATCTTCGTCACAAATATCATCAACACAAGGTGGTGGCATACAATCAATGCCACATTCGCATTCAGGGCCACATTCAATGCCGCCGCCGTTACCAGCTGTAAAACCGGCAATCGAACCATCTTCCCACTCTAAAGATTCATACCGAAATTGAATGTCAAAATCACCATTTGTGCCAGTTTCATCTGAACGGTCAATTAATACTGCTTGAAAGGTATTGCGATCGCCCGAGGTAGAGCCACTATATGCAGCCACTTCGTTCCATGTTGCCACTACAACGCCTTCGCTAGGTGAACCAACAAAGATGTCACCACAATTTTCAGAATCACAATTTACATTTATATCTGAAAAGAATGGGGCAATAACTGCAACATTAGGCTGAGTAAGATTATCAATGGAAAATCGAGTAAACGAACCACCTAATGAAATGTTGCCATTGGAATTTACGAAAAATGAATCGTAGGTTGTGCCATAAAAGTTAACATCAAAAGGAAGCGTAAGTTCGTTACTAGAACCATCATCTGCTGGTGGCATGGCTTGCGTGCCTAAGCCTAGATCACCGCCCATGCCAGTTAGGATAATTTCCGCTTTAACACTGTTTGATAAAACCAGCATAGTGAATGTTGTAAGTAACAACATCTTTATAAATTTCATTAGTTTATGTCCTTATAAGACGTAATATTTGATTTCGAATGTATTACATTTAAGTAAGTTTAGAGTTAAGCAAGTTAAAGGCCACTAGTTAACTTATTGTTATTATTGGTATTTTTCTATAGGTGTTTACTGACTGTAAAAGAATTGGACGGTTTTAGGTGCATTGCAGCGTATGTTAAGGCGTTGTTGGGGTGAATCAGGGGGTAGCTGAAAAGTACTTATCCTATTTTTTGCGTAACTTATTGAGCAAAAAGTCGAATTATCTAGTATAAGTCTAAGTGTTATAAGTCATGAAACATCGGCTAGGTTATTAGGAGTATTAATGTCGTTAGAAAAAACGCATATCGAAATATGTAACTTGAGTAAAGAGCAGTATCCACAAGTGAAAACCTTGATGGATGAAGCGTATCCGGATTTAGGCGGAGCGTGGCCATCTCACACTATTTATAGGCTTATTGAAGAATTTCCAGAAGGGCAGATTGGCATTGTCGACGACGGCGTAATTGTTGGTATCGCTTTGAGTGTTCAAGTCGATTATGGTCGTTTTTCAAACCCACACACTTACGAAGATATTGTAGATGGCCATGACCGAGTTTTCAGCGACAATGAAGGTGATGCGTTATATGGTTTAGATGTTGTGATTGCGTCTTCGCATCGAGGCATGCGATTAGGGCGAAGACTCTATGATGCTCGTAAAGAATTATGTCGTCAGTATAACCTTCGCGCTATTTTGGCGGGCGGTCGAATTCCACGTTATTACAACTACAGTGATGACATGAGCCCAATGGAATACATTGATAAGGTTGATAAAAAAGAAATATACGATCCAATTTTATCGTTCCAATTAGCCAATGATTTCCAAGTTAAACGACTATTAAAAAAGTACCTTCCGGAAGATCAACATTCGGTTGGTTACGCAACGTTGCTTGAATGGAACAACATTTTATTTGAACCTACAGATACCGTACTTGAATCTAATAAATCAATCGTGCGAGTAGGAGCCGTGCAATGGCAAATGCGAACCATTGACTCGGTTGAAGACATGCTTAAACAAGTGGAATACTTTGTTGATACCGTGTCTGATTATCAAAGCGACTTTATTCTTTTCCCTGAATTTTTTAACGCGCCTATTATGGGCCTCACGGATCAAAAAAATCAGACTGAAGCCATTCGATATTTGGCGGAATATACTGAAATGTTTAAAAACGCTATGTCTAGAATGGCAGTAGAATACAACGCTAATATCATTACAGGCTCAATGCCGTTAGCGGAAAATGACACTATTTATAATGTTAGTTACTTGTGCCATCGCAGCGGAAAAATAGACGAACAACGTAAGATTCATATAACGCCGCATGAACAAAACGATTGGGTTATTCAAGGTGGTGACAAAATTTCAGTGTTCGAAACCGATGCGGGTCGCGTGGGTATTCAAATTTGTTATGACGTTGAATTCCCAGAACTAGGGCGCATTATGGCGGAACAAGGCATTGAAATTATGTTTGTACCGTTTTGGACCGACACTAAAAACAGCTACTTACGTGTTCGTCATTGTGCTCAAGCGCGTGCAATAGAAAATGAATGTTATGTGGTTATTGCAGGGTCAGTTGGTAACTTGCCTGAAGTAGAAAGCCTTGATGTTCAGTATTCACAATCTGCAGTATTAACGCCTTCAGACTTTTCATTTCCACACGATGCAACGTTAAACGAAGCAACGCCAAATACAGAAATGTTACTGTTTAGCGATCTCGACATGACCAAGTTAAAGATATTGCACAGCGAAGGTACGGTTCGAAATTTAAAAGACAGACGCAAAGACTTGTACAGCGTGGATTTAGTTAAAAAGAGCTAATGATAGTTCACTAGAGTTCAATAGCACCATTATCCTGCCAATACCTGCGATAGTGATTTAACAACAGCAATTACCAAAATAAAAAAGCACCTTCAAATGAATTTTCCAAAGGTGCTTTTTCTTTTCTTTTTTTAGCAAAACCAAGCTAGGTTTGTCTAAGTTTTACAATACGTTACGGCATTACATACTCATAACTTGACTGTAAGCCTAACGGAAATCCTAATCCCCAGTATGCCAACAAGAACAAGGTCCACAAGATAATGAACGACACTGAGAACGGTAACATCATCGCCGTTAACGTGCCTATACCTGCGTTCTTAACGTAACGTTGGCAGAACACCACAACCAACGGGAAGTAAGGCATAAGAGGAGTAATGATATTGGTACTTGAGTCACCAATTCGATACGCCGCTTGCGCTAAATCAGGAGATATCCCTAATTGCATCAACATCGGGATAAAGATTGGTGCCAATAACGCCCATTTTGCAGAGGCTGAACCAACAAACAAATTAATGAAGCCTGTAAGGAAAATAATTCCCGCAATAGTCACTCCGCCTGGTAATGCCATCGCCTTTAAGAAGCTTGCACCTTTCACCGCTAATAAAATACCTAAGTTTGACTGACCAAAGGCATAAATAAACTGAGCGATAAAAAACATAATCACCAGGTAATAACCCATGCTCGACATTGATTTACTCATGCCTTCAATAAACTGCTTACTGTTTCGAATCGTGCCAATCTTCAAGCCATAAACCAAACCTGGGATTAAAAATAACAAGAATATTAACGGCACAATAGACTTCATTAAAGGAGCAGAAAAGGCCGTTAACGAACCATCAGCCGCACGCCAAGGTGAAGACTCAAAAGAAGCCGTTATAAACAACAACGCTCCTGAAACCAAAACAGAAACCAACGCAAATCGTAACGCACTACGCTCTTCATTTGATAAAGGGTCCATGGTTGGCAAGTCGCCTAAGTCACCATCTAATTTGTTGGCTTGTAATTTCGGCTCAACAATTTTATCCGTAATAAACCAGCCTAAACCTGTGATTAAAATAGACGAGACTGTAGTGAAGTAGTAGTTATTTAAAGGGTTTAATGTAATAGAGGGGTCTAGTAACTGTGCGCCAGCTTGTGAAATGCCTTGCAACATTGGGTCTAACGCAGAAGGTACAAAGTTAGCAGAAAATCCGCCAGATACACCCGCAAATGCCGCAGCAATACCCGCTAAAGGATGGCGACCAGCCGCATAAAATATTACGCCACCTAATGGAATAACCAATACATAACCGGCATCAACCGCCGAATGACTTACGATACCAATTAAAATGATCATTGGCGTTAACAACCATTTTGCTGTTACCGACAATAAGGCACGTAAACCCGCATTGATAAAACCAGAATACTCCGCAACACCTATGCCTAACATAGCAACAAGTACAACACCAACAGGATGAAAGTGGGAAAAGTTCGTTACCATGACGGAAAAGAATTGGGTTAGTGCCGCGCCAGACATTTGATTATTGATGGCTAAGGCTTCACCCGTTCGAGGATCTAAAACGTTAAAATCAACGCCCGATAATGCCCAAGACAGTACCCAAACAAAGGCTAATAATGCGATAAATAATGCGGCGGGATCAGGGAGTTTATTTCCCCATATTTCGACTTTGTACAACGCACGTTGCACCCACGACGATGATGCTTGTTCCATGTTTTCACCTTTTTTTATTATTTTAAAAAGCCAAGTAGGCTTTCAACAAAAACTGCTTTTAACGCTACTTTAAAATAGTCGAAAAAAACAGCTTTTTTTAAAAAGGATATGGAAAATGGGGACAGTTTTTTATTAAATAGCCAGCTCTAGAATTTGTCTGGCTTTTTTCGGATCAATGTCGCCATGTTCACCGAGTTTTGTCATGCCATTGTTTTCTAAACTAGCAATGAGCTTGTCGATAGCACTTCTATCTTTGTCATTTGAAAGCGGTTTGTCGCCCAACAAGTCATAATCTGACATTTTAGTGTTAACGCCCATTTCTTCAAAAAACGCGACAACAGCCGCAATCGTTTTTTCTATAGCGTCTTGCTCGGCTGCTTTTTGTTCAGCGTCACCCTTTATAACTGAAATTCCAAACACACGTTCGCCAAGTTGTAAGATCTTTGCTTTTTTAGACTCTTGTTGAACTTGCATTAATGCAGGTAAAACAATCGCTAGTGTTTGCGCATGATCAAGGTTATATAAAGCCGTTAATTCGTGACCAATCATATGAGTCGCCCAATCTTGCGGTACACCTTTACCAATAAGTCCATTTAAGGCCATGGTTGCAGACCACATAACATTAGCGCGTACATCGTAGTCGGTGGGATTTGATAATGCCTTCGGGCCTTCCGCAATCAGTGTTTGTAATATGCCTTCAGCAAAACGGTCTTGTAAGGGAGCATTTACCGGATACGTTAAGTACTGTTCAATAACGTGCACAAACGCGTCTACTACACCATTACTAACTTGACGAGCTGGCAGTGAGAAGGTGTATTCAGGGTCTAAAACGGCAAATACAGGTTGAACCGATTCAGATGAAAATCCGCGCTTTTGTGCCGTCGCCTTTTTTGTCACAACGGAATTACCGTTGCTTTCAGAACCGGTGGCTGGAAGTGTTAAAACAGCACCTACCGGTAATGGGTTTTCGAAGCTAGCGCCCGTTAATAAAATATCCCACGGATCGCCCTCAAAGTTATGCGCCGCAGCAACAAACTTCGCACCATCGATAACGCTACCGCCGCCTACAGCTAAGATAAAGTTCACGTCTTCTGCACGCGCGACTTCAACGGCTTTCATCAATGTCTCAAAAGACGGATTTGGCTCCACACCACCAAATTCAACCACAGTTGTTGTGTTTGCAGCTGGCTCTACCGACCCAGATTTTTTGTCAGCATTTAGCGCGGTCATGACTTGGTCGTAAATGCCGTTCTTTTTAATCGACCCACCGCCATACAAAAACAAGACCTTTGCGTCTTTTGGTAACCTTGACGACACTTCAGCAATTTGACCTTTACCAAACAAAATCTCGGTCTGATTTTTAAACGTAAAATTAAGCACACGCGCTCCCATTAATTAGAAACAATATTTCTAGAAAAAATTAAATAAATAAAAATGAATAAGAAAATTTCACAGCATATCTAGTAAGAGCAACCATCAGCAATGGCTTCATCAAAAGAACATGCAACGAAAAGTAAATGGGGACAAAACTCACAATTAAAAGGGCGACAAGACAGAGTTGATATAACGAAAAATTGTAGGGTAGAACTTTTTCTGATTTGGGTATTTAAGTCGTTCAGGTCATTGACTGAAACTGTACTTTGAGGCATGTTAGCTGAGTTAAATGTGAAACAGAAAAACAAGGAAGTCGATTGAGTTCAACGTTTTATAACGAACATGCAAAGGAAGTATCAGCGCAATATCTCACTAAGTCATTTGAAGACGTACATGAGAGTTGGATGTCTGAATTGCCAAGCATGTTACCGGCCATTTTAGATAATCCAAACGCCCGCATACTCGATGTTGGCGGAGGCTCTGGCCGCGACGTTAAATACCTAGCGGAACAATCGGCATTGCGCAAAAATGCAAAAACTAGCATCTACGCGATTGAACCAGCGGAAGCATTACTTAAAATTGGCCAGCAAAATACAAAAGGCCTAAACATACGTTGGTTACAAGACTCACTTCCCGCGCTCAGCAATATTACTAAGTTAGAAATCAGCTTTGACCTCATTTTATTAAGTGCGGTTTGGATGCATATTCCGCCAAGCGACCGTTCTCGTTCACTTAGAAAACTAGCAAATTTATTAAAACCGGGCGGCCAAATGGTCATCTCCTTGCGCCACGGTCATACCAATGAAGAACGAACAACTCGCAGCATGTTTGATGTTAGTGCAGACGAACTTAAAAGCCTTGCCAGCGAAATAGGCCTTTTTGTAAAACTCGAAACTAAAAAAGACACCGACAAACTGGGTCGCGGACATGTGACTTGGCAAACGGTTGTATTGCAATTGCCCGACGATGGTAGTGGCGCGTTTCCCTTTATTCGCCATGTTGCAATTAACGACGGTAAATCAGCAACACATAAACTAGCCTTAATGCGCGTTTTATTAAGAATTGCTGATGGTCATGCGGGCGCGGTAATTCGGCGCGAGCCTTCAATAAATGGTGACAGAGTAATATTGCCAGTTGGTTTAGTTGCGCTGTATTGGTGTCACCAATATAAAGACTTAATTGATCAACATGGGGTATTTCAATCACCCAGTAAATCGCCCAACTTAAGTTTTATGACTGCAAATGGTTGGCATTTGTTAACCCACAGAACCTCAGCAGATTATAGAATTGGCAACCTGTTTACAGGCGACGAAGCAAAAGCACTTTATAGAACACTGTCGGCAGCGGTGCAAAATATCAAAAAAATGCCTTGTACCTATATAACCTTCCCAAATTCAAAAAAAACAGTGTTTGAAGTAGACAATAAAAGTGTAAAACCAAAAGACAGTTTGTTTTTAGATTTAGATACGTTGTTGCAATGGGGCGAATTTTCCATGCCCGAAACGACATGGCTCGCGTTTAGTCGTTATGCCTGTTGGATAGAGCCTGTGTTAGTGAGTGAATGGGTAAAAACAATGGCGTCTTATAAAGGCAATCAGCAATATGCCGATCCTCAAAAACATCATGAATTATTCAACATGTTAAATTGGTTAGAGCCGAAACGAACCACCACTGAAGTTCGAAGTAGAGTTGAAACATTAAAACAAGATTTTTCACTGCAATGTGTATGGTCTGCAAAAGCAATTCACAGTAAATATCACATCGATCACAGCATGCCATTCTCAAGATGGCCTAATAATGACTTATGGAATCTTGTTCCAGCAGACAGCAAAGTTAATGGCGAAAAAAGCGACCGCTTACCTACTGAAGAAAAACTTAAAGCCTCCAAAACAAGAATGCAAAACTGGTGGGAAATCGCTTGGGTAAAGGGGTCTAACGACTCTACCCAAAAACGATTTTTCGCAGAAGCAAACATCGCACTCCCAGGTTTGGCAACTGACAACACTTCAATTGATGACCTATTTGAAGCATTGGTAATGCAACGAGGTCGACTAAAAGAAATGCAGCAGTTGCGAGAGTGGTAGTGCGCTTCATTTTAAAAACAAAGCAAAACAAAAACCTAAAAATTCATGTGCAACCCGACCAGCCATTTACTTTGTTTAACGTGGTAGTTAAATACTTCGTCTAAGTAGCCGTTGTGGTATTTGATAAAGAGGGGCAGGCGGAAGTTTTGGCCAATACCTAGGTCAAACATGTAAGTGATGTCGACGGTGTTTTTGGAGGTTGCATTGCCATTAAAAATTTGTCCGGTGCGATACTCAATGGCAAACCCTTGTTTGTCAATGCTAATGCGGCAACCAAATACTGCGGTGTTTGCTGGCACGTTGGTTCGGCCATACAATCCTAAACGTGTGCCTTTGTGTTTGATAAAAGTAGCGTCTGCGTATTTAGTATCCCAAAAAATAAAATCATCGGGGTCGGTGATAACATTATGTCTTAATTTCCAACCAAAGGAATACAGCCAGGTGTTGGTAGCGTATAAGTGGTGGTTGGCATAAATAGCAAAAAAGTTGTAACCGCGACTAATGGTTTCGGTGGCCATCTCTTGGTAATACACCTCCGGTGTATTGTGCGCATGATCAGCATTTATCCGTTTGAAATTTGCCGCTAACTCAGGCAGTAAATTTTCCGTAACACCATTGTCGCCTGCTGCATGCGTCGTTTGCCCATTAGATTCATGTTCAAGCGCGATTCCAAGGGTTGTCCAAGCACCGTAGGATTTCACATCAACCTTTTTGCTCCAGTAAACTTGTAAGCCGGGATTATAACGACGACCAACCACCGGGCCTGAAAATCGGGTGCCCATATAAAAATCAAACTCGCCGGTAAAAGAAAACGCGACGTCCCAGTCCCAGTCAGATACCTGTAAAGTAGGATCAATTTTATATTCGTCGAGCTTTGAACGGGTAAATAAATATTTAAAACTAAATTGCACGTCGAGCGCATTTTTAAGTTCGTTGTTGTTGAGGTAGTCGACGCCGAAAAAGTTGCCATCGTGGGGTTTTAATCGTTCGGAGCTAAGTATAGGAAACTGGGATTTTTCATTCTCAGGCTGGTCATTAGTGCTTTTTTGATTATCAGTTTTATTCTTATTTTTTTGCTCTGGTACTGGCTCAATCACTCGTTTAATTAAATTAAATGAATCTTGAGGGAAGGTCGACGCGTTAGTTAAGAATGGCAGAACAGCAAGTAGCCATAATAAGGATTGGATAGAGTTTTTCATTTCAACATCCTTGCCACATTATGTTTTAGTGGTGATTAAAAATTAGCCACCTTGTTTGTGGCAAAACCTTAGTCGTGATTTTGCTTGTCGTCAATGTTTGAAAACCCGCACATTGCACGGGTACTTCGGTGCTTCAATTTATGTATCAAAGAGTGATTATTCAGCCGAACTGAAAACCGTAAATCCATTTAAAAAGTCAAAAATTTCATCGCGATAACCATTCACTAAATTTGCTCCCGTATACGTTAGGTATTGAGTAACTCCGGAATCATTAGAATGATAGTAACCAAGATATCCAAATTTAACACTTTGAATGGTTCCTTCCATATGAAGAAACATCACCTTGTGGCCATTTACCATTCTATATTCTTGTGTGATTATTTTGGTGTCTGGCGCAACATCTTGAGCATTTGAAAGTGCTTGGTTAATGAGATCTGGCAATTTCATTTGTAATCGTTCTGTAATAGCCATTGCGTATAAATCTTCACCTTTTAGAGTAAATGTATACTCAGATGGCTCTTCACCGTTTTTATTCTTTTCAAACTTCCATGCTTTGGGATTTATCCAAAAATTGGCGTCGGTTTTGCTACTTTTTATTTTAAATTTGGATGCGCTCGGTTTGGTAAATACATTGGGGTTTAGCGGCACCTCAATAGCCTCTTCAGCTTTTCCGTTTTCATAAACCCATGTCCCGTCGTTTTTCAATATTACAACATCACCTTCTTCCGTAACCGCTTTTTTACTCGCATATGAGTAAAAACTCATCATTAGTATCATTAATATCGCTGTGAACTTCATTGTAATCCCTTTTCCTTAATGTTTATGTGACCGTTTTCTTACGGGTTTTAATCTAGCAAAGTAAACTAGCTAAAGCCATTTATCTGCTTCTAAAACAAACGCTTTAAGTACTTCAACGTTTTGTTCGAGTTGTGTTTTTAGGCGATCTTTCATTACTGGAAATAGCGCATCGGCGCGATCATATTTTGTGTGCCAAATTTCGCCCCACGCTTTTTCGTCATCACGATTACAGGCGCCGTTTTTGGCGGCATCAAAACAGCTCCAATATGCGCTGTCTGCAACTTGTGAGTAACCGTCATTACCGTGTTTGCCATTAAGCGAAAAGTTTGTCGCTTCGATATACGCAATGGGAATTCCGTTGCAAGCAAAGGGCGCATGATCAGACCATCCGCCAGTAACACCTTCTGGGTAACCTTCAAATTTTGGATGTAATTGGTGAGGTGTTGCAGGATATAAACGAGAAGAAACCGCACGCAGGCCTTCACGAAGCTTGGTAGAGCTACTATAGGTAGACTGACCTAAAAAGTCACAGTTATAAGGCTTAACATGAGCACTGTGAACATAAAGTATGTCGCCGCCAATGATTGTATCTAAATTGATCATGCCAATGACTTCAGTGTTGTTAGTAGCAGTGCTGTTGTTTTTGGTGCTGTCGCTTTGCATTTTATTCACAAAGGCTTTTGACCCCAAAAGGCCACGTTCTTCAGCACCAAAGGCAACTAAACGAAGTGTATATGGCAATGATTGGCCAGAAAAGTGTTCAGCCAACGACAGTAATGCAGAAACCCCAGAACCGTTATCCGTAAGCCCCAACGAGCCGTTGTGATCGCCGTTTGAGTCGTAATGTGCGCCTATAATGA
>CAWUUQ010000216.1:0-6243 GCA_963925625.1 uncultured Psychrosphaera sp. | reverse complement strand
CTGGCAGAATATCCCACTTGACCGGTGGATGATTGAATGCCCAACAAAAAGTACATAACGGCGCACACCAAAATAAACGAAATAGAAAATGAAATTACGTTCATCGGCTTTTCACCATAACCACAGAAAAAGTCGACAAACTTAGAACTCAATCGAGCTAACGAATATTTAGGGTATTGCTTACGTTGCATAGTAAGCTCTTTATAGGCAAATTGGCCTTCTAAATTACTTAGGCCATCGTCACTTGCTACTTTTCGAAAGGTTCTATAGATTTCTTCAGACTGCTCGTAAAAGTCTACAGCCTTAGTCATATCACCTTCCTTTTCTGCTTCTACCGCAATGCCTTCTTGATAGACATGATTACCTAATGAGATGTTATCTAAACGAGCACCATGAAGTTTTACACCCAATAAGTTGCAGTTACTCAAATTGGCACAATGTAGGTCTGTATCCTGTAAACGCGCTTTCATAAAAGAGGCGCCTTCAAAGTTAGCATTAAACAAATGTGCATTGCGCATTTTTGCACGATAAAAGTCTGCATTTCTAAAGTCATAACCTTTGGATTCGCCATATCGAACTAAATTCACGTTATCTAAATCTGTTTTTTTGAGGCATATTCCCTGAGTAACACCGCCTTTTGATGCAAACTCTTCTAGTTTCATTGCCAACTTTAAATCAGTTTTATCTAGCGTGGTGTCATGCCAAAAACATAATCCATTACCAACATCCAGTTCAGTGCAAGAAACACCTTCTGTTGACACATAGCTGCAACATTTGCTTTCAGTCATATAGTTCCTAACTAATGAATTTACCTAATCTTTTTAAGCATAGTGTTAGTTTTAAGTCTGTGCCAATTGAATCTTGTGATTATAACTGTGATTCGAGTAACTAGAATGTGTTGTTCAAAAAATAGCGATATACATTATAAGTTTTGATGTTAATAATGGGTTTATTAACGGTTAATATCCTTTTTTGGTATGTTTTATTTATAGGCCGTTCAATGCTTCTAAACAATGAATTATAAATTGGGAATTATGATGTCCAATAAACAGCAAAAATCGATCAGCAGTATTGTTACCGGTATGCCAACCAAAGACGGAGCTGGCGTCAGCCTTACACGTATTATTGGACAACCTACGGCTCAAAATATTGATCCATTTTTAATGTTAGATGAAATACGTTCTGACAACCCCAATAACTACATCGCAGGATTTCCTGCTCATCCGCACAAAGGATTTGAAACGCTGTCTTATATGATAAAAGGCAGTATGGAACACAAAGACTCTACAGGTGGAAGTGGACTAATAAATTCTGGCGGTGTTCAATACATGACTGCAGGAAAGGGCATTATACATTCAGAAAAACCCAAACAAGATGATGGTTTGTTATTTGGTTTTCAATTGTGGATAAACTTACCAGCTTCAGAAAAACTAACGGCCCCAAGGTATGTTGATATCCCCGCGGATAACATTCCGAAACTGATACAGGCAGCAGAATCATCGGATAGCATGATTACTGGACTTACGGGTGCTGGAAAAGTCTCGGTTATAGCCGGTCAACTAAATAACGTTGGCCCACTCGGACCTGTGGTTCGTAACGATATATCGATGTCTATGTTTGATGTCACTTTACAGAATAATTCGACATTAACGGTTTTAACCTCACCTGAAAAACAAGGGGTGATTTATGTTTATGACGGGAATGTGTTGGTAAATGGTAAACGTGTAGAGGCCAAACAAGCCGCTTTAATTGCCAGTACAGAAGTTAATGGCACAGAGATCAAATACTCAAACGCTGATGTTTCTCAAGTCACAAATGAAATGGAACTAACTATCACAAGCAATGAATCGTCTGGCTTTTTAATATTGTTGGCTAACCCAATTGGTGAGCCTATTGTTCAGTACGGCCCTTTTGTAATGAATAACATGGCGGAAATTGATCAGGCTTTAAAAGACTATCAGTCAGGCCAGTTTATTTAGCAACAAACCGGCGTTATAAGTTTGTAACAATTTTACGCTATTCGTTAGTTGAATCTTTAAAGTAATCTCGCCATAGTGTTTAATTAATTGTTAATTATCAATAAACCTGACGAGATTAGATCTTCAATGCACTTAGAGTCAACCCCTAATAAACTTACCGAGCACGAAATAATTTGTGGTCCTTTTTTAAGACTCGTGGATAAAACGCAGGCAAATATTTGGTTTGTATCAACGTCACCACAGCGCTTTAGCGTCGAGGTTTTTGTTGCTGATGCAGGTGCTGATACAGGTGGTAATGCAGATAAGAAAACAGAAGTAGAAACTGGAGAGTTAACTCTAGTTAACCAAACCGTTAACCAAAGTTTAGAGTCTATTCAAGTAGGTACGCATTGTTTTATAAATCAAATTTTGTTAAAGCCTGAAACAAATTGGATCTACCAACGGCCACATTTTTATAAAATACTTAATGAGTCAGGTAGTGAAATATTATTGTCGCATTTAGCGCTAAATGGCGAATCTAGACCTAGCTTTATTATTAATGAACAAATAGGCTCTGTGATTCAAGGTTCTTGTCGTAAGCCGGATCACCCATCGGTTGACGCGTTTAATGGTATTGCTGAGTTGTTAAATGATCCAATAAAATCCAGACCTGATTATATTTTAATGACAGGTGATCAAATCTACGCAGACGATGTTGCTGCACCAATGTTAGTTGCAACACAGTTAATTTCAAAACAACTTGGTCTATTTTCGGCTGAACATGAACTTGGTAATATTTCAAAACAACAACTTGATTGGCGATATTCAATTAATCGCCGTAGCCAACTCTTGCCCAAAAAAGAAGGGCAGAGTCGGTGGCAAAAATACTGGCATGGCGACGAGATCATTTCTGCTCGTTTCCATGATAACCACCTGATAGGACTAGATGAGTTTTTTGCTTGTTACTTGTTAACTTGGTCTTCAATTGTTTGGCCCTATGTCGTTAAAGAGGTGGAGCAGGCAGTAAACAAAGTTCAAAACAATAAAAAGCTTGAGTATCAGAAAGACTGGCATCACCTAAAAGGATTTATTAGTACATTGCCCGATTTTGAGCAGTCATTGGCAAATGTACCAACGTTGATGATGTTTGATGACCACGATGTAACGGATGATTGGAACTTAAGTGCTGATTGGCAAGAATATGTATATGGAAACCTAATCACTAGGCAAATGATCCGAGATGCATTGTTGTCTTATACCTTGTTTCAAGGTTGGGGTAATAATCCTAAAAAACACAAACCACTGGTAGACGGTATAAAAGATTTGTCATTGCGAAAAGACTTTGCTGACAATGAGTTTACCGATTTCATCTATGACTTTAATGAATGGCATTATGAAATTGAATCTACACCTAAAATAGTGGTTTTAGATACTCGTACGCACAGATGGCAATCGGAAACTAATCCAAAAAAACCAAGTGGTTTAATAGACTTTAAACACCTTGAAGAACTTGAGCGCCATTTGATTACACCACAAACGTCCATTCTTGTTGTATCGCCAGCGCCAGTATTTGGCGTGAAGGCTATCGAGGTTGTTCAAAAAGTTTGTGAACTCATTGGCAAGGAATTGCTGGTGGATGTAGAAAACTGGATGGCTCATCAAGGGTCAGCTAAAAAGCTGATGAACATGTTGCGACATGATGATGCACCTGACGAAGTTATTATTATGTCTGGAGACGTACATTATTCTTTTTGTTTTTCCGCAGAACGAAGGTTTAGTTCCGACACAGATAAAATATGGCAATTAACCTGTAGTGGTTTTAAAAATAAGTTTCCAGATGGTCTTTTAAAGGTTTTTGATTACATTGATCGTTTTTTATATTCTCCTCACAGCATTCTTAATATCTTCACTAAACGTAGAAAGTTAGAGATTGGTCATCATCCATTAAAAGCGGCGACAACAGGGTTTAAGCAACGAAATTTACACACGCAGTCTGCGGCAGGTTTAGTTGAGTTAGATGAAAATGGCTTATTAAAAAATTACAGTTTGATTACATCGGATCACCATCAACTTTATTATGATTTAGCAGAGTATTAAACAGGCGTTTAGAATGCCGCCTTACAAAGCCTGCGGAAAATGTCTTCGACAAAAAGTGTTGGGTAATATACCGCGGATAAAAAGGCATAAAAAAACGCCGTTTATAAAAACGGCGCCTTCATATGGTAAAAAAGTTGTTTAATGATTAAAATACCTGGCAAACAAAGCCTTTCAAATAATGGCCTTCAGGGTAAGCACTTGAAATTAAGTGATCGTGGGCTTGGCTTAATTTTTCTTTAAAGAACACATCACGATTGGCATCTAGCGCAGCATCAGCAACTACTTTCTGGAACAAACCTGTTTCCATTAAACCAGAACAAGAGAACGTAAATAAGTGACCACCTGGATTTAATAATTCCATAGCAATACGGTTGATGTCTTTATAACCACGACATGCGCCCGTTAACTGAGATTTTGACTCAGCAAACTTAGGAGGATCCATTACGATGACATCAAACTTACGACCTTCCTCTTTGTACTTACGTAATAACTTAAATACATCATGACGTACATATTCAACTTTACTGCTGTCAAAACCATTTAGTTCAACGTTTTTCTCAGCAATGGCTAAAGCGTCGGCCGATAAGTCTACTTGTGTAACATGGCTTGCGCCGCCACGAAGGGCATACAAACCAAAAGTACCGGTATAACTAAAGCAGTTAAGAACACTTTTATCTTTAGAGTAAGTTTCTAGAATCTGACGATTGTCACGTTGGTCAAGGTAAAAACCCGTTTTATGACCGTTTTCAATATCAACATAGGCTTTGATGCCGTTTTCAGAAATTGTTAATTCTTCAGGAAGTTCACCGTGAATTAGGCCTTTTGCTTTTTTAATGCCTTCTTTACCACGTGCATCAGCATCAGAACGTTCATAAATATTAAATGCAGGAAAAGCTTCTTTAAGCGCAGCAATAAGGTTTTCACGTTGGTATTCAGCACCGGCACTTACTAATTGAATCACAAGCGTTGTATCAAAAACATCAACGGTAATACCAGGCACACCGTCATTTTCAGCAGCTAACAAACGATAACCAGTAAGGTCAGCGTTTTTAATGATATCTTGGCGGATAGTTTGAGCGCGTTCTATGCGACGTGAGAAAAACGCTTGATCAATAGTTTCTTCTTGATCAAAGCTCCAAATACGCGCACGAATTTGTGAATGAGGAGAATAAGACCCTGTCGCCAACCAGTTTCCTTCTTGGTCTTTAATTTCAATTGTTTCACCAAGTGTAGGATTATCAACAACTTTTTTAATAGCTTTTGAAAAAATCCAAGGATGTTTACGTGTAACCGCTTTTACGCGATCCGTTCTGATAATAATAGCTGGCATAGGGTGCTCATAATAGTTGTGCGAATAAAGGTCGCGAATTCTAGTCTAACTGACAATTTTAGCAACGATTAAAGGGTTTCTCATGCAAATAAACAGATATTTTTTGAACAATTGCAATAAATAGACGTAATTCACGTTCTTATTGTCATTCAATCAAGGAAATTTTATGAATTCAATTATTGCAACGTATAACAACATCGTTAAAAAGCTAATGTGTTTTGATGGTATTGGTCCTTTATTGTTACGCCTTTATCTTGCACCTGTTTTTATACAAGCGGGATGGACAAAGTTTCAAGGCTTTGACAATACCGTTGCCTGGTTTGGAAACGCAGATTGGGGGCTAGGTTTGCCTTTTCCAGAAGTACTTGCTTTTCTTGCGGCAGGAACTGAATTTGTAGGAGGCTGGTTATTGTTAGCTGGTTTGTTTACACGTTTAATCGCCATGCCTTTGGCAATTACTATGTTAGTAGCAGCGTTAACTGCACATTGGAATAATGGATGGTTAGCGATTGCAGATAGCAGTAGTTGGTTTGCAGACGGCACGATCCTGTTAAATGAAAGCATCTTGGCAGCGGCAGAAAAGAAAGAAATGGCGATAGCGATTTTGCAAGAACACGGAAATTATGAATGGTTAACAAGTTCAGGTTCTTTCACTATATTAAACAATGGCATTGAGTTTGCGGTGACCTATTTTGTCATGGTGGTTACCTTGATATTTACAGGAGGAGGTCGGTATACCAGCCTCGACTTTTATTTAAAACGCGAATTAACTGCTCATAAATAATTTAGGGTTTGTGAACACACATTTAATCACGATAACATAGCGCCATTATTGGAATTTAATTGTATTGGATTGAA
>CAWUUQ010000215.1:0-10967 GCA_963925625.1 uncultured Psychrosphaera sp. | reverse complement strand
GCAATATCAGCATTTTCATTAAGTCTTTTAGGTACATTTTTAGTTCGTTCCGGCGTTATAGTGTCTGTTCATGCCTTCGCAACCGATCCTTCTCGTGGTGTATTTATTCTTATATTACTAGCGCTTGTGATTGGTGGTAGTTTGTCGTTATACGCACTAAGAGCGGGTTCGATAAAAAGTGTCGGTAAATTTAACTTATTTTCTCGCGAAAGCATGTTGTGGTCGAATAACGTGTTATTAGTCGCTGCCACCATTATTGTTTTACTTGGCACCTTAATGCCACTTGTACATAAAGAGATAGGCTTAGGGTCTATATCAATAGGCGCGCCGTTTTTTAACCAAATGTTCACCTATTTAGCGATACCTTTTGCGTTATTACTAGGCATTGCGCCACTTGTTCGTTGGAAGCAAGATAAACTAAACAAGTTTATTGCGATGCCAATTATTGTTGGATTAATATCCGTTGTTTTAACGTTAATTTGGCTTAAGTTAGAGTTTAACGAAATCAAGCCATATGCTGCCTTAGGCGCGATTTTGGGTTTATGGATAACAATATTTACTTTGAGTGAATATCGTAAAAGCATTGATAAGCTCGGTTTCTTTAAAGTTCCAGTTAGTCATTACGCAATGGCGTTAGGGCACTTAGGCATTGCTTTTGTTATTGCGGGAGCAGGTTTAACGTCTCAATATACACAAGAACGCGATGTGAAAATGTGGCCTGGCGATTCGGCGGAGTTAATGGGTTATACCTTTACGTTTAATGCCATTAAAGATATTAAAGGACCAAATTACGAAGGTTGGGCCGCTGATTTAACTATTTATCAAGGCAATTTTTTAGAAGCAGAAATGTTGGCTGAAAAACGCTTTTATCCTGTTCAAAGAAATACGATGACAGAAGCCGCAATAGATGCAGGATTTAGACGAGATTTATATGTTTCCCTAGGAGAGTTATTACCTGATGATGCCTGGGCAATAAGAATTTATGTTAAACCTTATGTTCGTTGGTTGTGGTTAGGTGGCATTTTGGTAGCGTTAGGTGGATTTTTAACCTTGTTTGATCGTCGTTATCGAAACGCTGTAGGCTCAAATGGAACAAATAGGGGAACAGTGCAATGACTGATAAAAAACCAAAGGAAAATGAAATAAAAGAAGACTACAAGTCTTTTGCTGCCAAACGCAGTTATGCAATTATGTTTTTGCCATTAATTACGTTTATTGTTTTATGTGGATTTTTGTTAAAAGGCTTGTTTAGCGATCCAACAGAAAGAGAGTCCGCGTTAATTAACAAGCCAGTGCCAAGCTTTTCTCTGCCAGACTTAAACGATGCGAGCATAATTCACACCGAAAAAACACTTATCGGTGAAGCTGTGATCATCAATGTTTGGGGCACTTGGTGTGTGACTTGTAAGTATGAACTTCCATATTTAACGAAGTTGCGAGAAGAATATGGCGTTAAAATTGTTGGCGTATATTACGATCAAAACCATGCGCCTGCATTTGGTGAAATTGCTGATGTAATTGAAATTCGTCAGGACGTTAAAGAGATGTTGGCGCAACTTGGGAATCCATATCAGTATAATATTTTAGACTTGGACCGCACATTGTCTTTAAATTTAGGCATAAGTGGCGCCCCTGAATCCTTTTTAATCGATAAGAACGGCACAATAATTATGCATCATATGGGTGACATAAATGAACGTGTTTGGCGAACGAAATTGGCTCCTGTTTGGAATGAGATCGCATTATGAAGTTGATTTCCCTAGTTATCGCAAAAGCTTCGGCCACCTTAGCTGTCGCGGTATTTACTCTTTCATTTTTACTAGTTTCACCAACGTCTTTTGCTGAAGATGCCGAGAACGCTATAGAGTTTAAAGATGACGTACAAAAATCAACATACAATGAGTTGGTTAACGAGCTGCGTTGTCCTAAATGCCAAAACCAAAATATTGCTGATAGTAATGCAGTTATCGCGCGCGATATGCGAGTAAAAACAAAGTCTTTATTAGATGAAGGTTATAAAAAACAAGAAGTTATTGATTACATGGTAGACCGCTATGGACAGTTTGCCCATTACCAGCCGCCAATGACTATAGCGACAAGCCTCCTGTGGTTTGTGCCAATTGCTTTTGTTTTATTTGCTGTAATTTTGCTTATAAGACGCAGTCAAAATGGCAATATTCAGCATGGTGAAGGTATTAGCCGAACAGAAAACATTGATGAAGCTTATAAAGAGTCAGAAAGTTCTATAGATGCCGAATTAGAACAGCTTTTAGATACTGCCGATTCTAATAAAAAGGACAGTGAAGTATGAGTTTAAATCTTCCTTTATTTTGGGCCATTGTTGTATTAATGACGGTCATTGCATGTTTATTTGTCGTAGTACCGTTTTTTAGGTTTAACACAGTTCAAACCGGTAAAGGTATTAAGTCGCAGTGGTATAGAAGTCGTTTAGGTGAGTTAGAAGCTGAGTTTAAAAGAGGGCAGTTTAATCAAGAACAATTTGATTCTGCAGTTAATGAGCTAAAACTAACAGCGATGGATGAACTCAAAGTTGAACAGCAAGCTGATTCAAGCAAAACGATAGATGCGACTGACACAACCGAAGAAAATACGCCCTTAGCAAAGTCATACATGGTTTCCGCGTTAGGTATTTTGATTGTCACTGTGGCCATTTCATACTGGTATTTTGGCGAACAAGATAAGCTGAAACAGTGGCAAACAACATTAGAAAAGATGCCATCGTTGACACAGCAGGTATTGGAAGGCACTGACATTAGGCCTTCAGAACAAGATTTAAAAGACTTTTCTCTTGGTTTAAGAACAAAACTTCAGAATGAGCCTAATGCCATTGGTTGGATGTTGTTAGGTCGCAATTTATCGTTGTTAGGCGATTTAGATGGTGCGATAAAAGCCTTTGAAAAGTCATACAATTTAGATCCAAAGAGCATCTCGAATATGATCAGCTTTGCATCCGTTTTACAGCAAAATGGTGAGCCGGGTGATTATAAACGTTCTATTCGAATATTAAAAAATGCTTTGTCATTAAACCCTCAAAACTTAACGGCATTAATAATGTTGGCCGAAGGGGAAATGTTGAATGAACAATTTGAATCTTCACTTAAAGGTTTTATCCTTGTTAAAAAGGTGATGGAATCAAATGATCCTCGTTTTGAAGCTGTGCAACAACGAATTGAGTTTTTATCCTCTAAAAGTGCTGTGGTAACTGTTACTTTAGAAGTCGCCGAAAACATTGATCTAAGTGAATTTAAAGCGTTGTTTGTATTCGCCAAAGAGCCGAACACGCCAATGCCGTTGGCCGTTAAAAAATTAAATAACCCAGCAAACTTATTTACGGTTACTAAACTTAACAAACGACAGTTGGTGGTGACTTTAAGTAATGAAGACGTGATGATAAAAACTATGTCGCTGTCTGATAAAGAGCATGTTGAACTATTTGCAAGATTGTCTAAAGACGAGCAGGCCCCTTTTGAAGTGGGCGATTTAGATGTTGAATCAAAAGCGATTAAACTACAGACAGAAAGGTCAGTTTCACTTTCATTTAAGTCTGAAACAGAATTAGAAAAATAATGGAAACCAAAATGAATGCATCCTTTAAAGGCCTTTTAATTGCAGTTCTTGTAGTATTAACGTCTGCCTGTGCACAATCACCACAAATTGAATCTTCATTGAGTGCTTCGCCAACAAGTGACAGCCCTAATATTGCAGCGGTGCCTACGAATTCTGATTCTGCAACTTTTGAGCCTTTACCGCCTTTAATTGACGAACGAGACCCTTTTGAAAACGTTAACCGTGATTTATGGGAATTTAACTGGGAAGTTTTAGATAAGAACGTTTTAAGACCTCTAGCAGTCGGTTACACCTCTTTACCGCAACCCGTTCAAAACAGTGTTCGCAGTGTTGTTACAAACCTTGAAGAGCCTGGTTATGCGGTGAATAGTTTATTACAAGGCAAATTCAGAAAGTCAGGCATCGCCGTTAGTCGTTTTTTTGTTAATTCAACCATTGGAATTTTGGGTATTTTTGATGTAGCGAATTCGATGGGCATTAAACGTCATAAAGAAGACTTTGGACAAACGTTGGCCGTTGCAGGCGTTAATAATGGACCATTTTTAATGTTACCAGGTTATGGACCTTCAACGTTTAGAGATGGTCTTGGAGACTTTGTTGATGGCCAAATTTTTCCTATGTACCTTATTGATTGGCCTTGGAATTTAGTAAAAACAGGTCTTAAAGCTGTGTACACGCGTGCAGATTTGATGCAACAAGAACAATTAATTTATGACTCCTCTGACAGTTACATTTTTGTGAGAGATGCCTATTTTCAAAATCAAAACTTCAAAGTATTTGATGGTAATCCACCAATTAAAGAAGAGTTTAAATTTGATGATGCATTTTTAGACGAAATAGATAATTTTTAATTGTTAGCGGTTTTATGAATAAAGCGACTCAAAATAACTTTCTAAAATAACGACGGCAGATTGAGCATCTACGTTGCCTTTTTTAAGATTTTTATAACCACCATGATCAAATAAGTGCGCTTTAGCGTCAGCGGTACTGAGTCGTTCGTCGTGCGTATGAACTTGTACACCAAAACGACCATGAACACGATTTGCGAATTTTTTAGCTTTAACCGTCATTGGTTGCTCAGTACCATCCATATTTAATGGCAAACCTACAACGACAAGATCTGGCTGCCATTCTTTTAGTAACTTTTCTACATCATCCCAATTTGGAACACCTTCTTTGGCTTTTAACGCTTTGATAGGTGATGCTGTGCCTGTTAATGTTTGGCCAATTGCAAATCCTATGCTGCCTGTACCAAAGTCAATGCCCATCACTGTTTTAGGATTCATTAGGCATGACCCGCTATAGCAGACAATTGAGCGCTTGTGATTCCTAGCTTCTTAACTGCCATTTCCCAACGTTTTTCAGCTGGAGTAGCAAATATTAATTCAGGATCTGCTTCAACAGTAAGCCAAACATTGTTTGCGATTTCATCTTCTAACTGTCCCGCGCCCCAGCCAGCATATCCAAGTGTCATTACAAATTCCTGAGGACCTTCGTCAGTCCCCAAGTTTTCAAGAATGTCTTTAGAAGTCGTCACTACAAAGTTTTTCTCAAGCTGAAGACTAGATGACCATAATCGATTGCCCGTATGTAACACAAAACCTCTGTCGGTTTGTACAGGGCCACCAGAGAGTACTTGTTGTTTTAACTGCGAGTTTTCAGGCACTGGTATTTCTATTTCAGATAGCAGTTGGCGAACGGAGACATCCGTTTGTTTATTTACCACTAAACCCATTGCGCCATGTTCATCATGTTCGCAGATATAAGTTAATGAACGACCAAAATAACCTTCGTCCATTGAAGGCATTGCAATAAGAAATTGGTTTGCAAGGCTTAGACTACTTGAAAACTTCACGGTCATGATGGTTCCTAAATATTTGAAGAAGTTTGGATACGCTTTTCAATCGCATCAAAGAGGTGACCTGTAATGCTGATGTCATAGGCCGCTTCAATTTCACGAATACATGTTGGACTTGTTACATTGATTTCCGTAACAAAGTTTCCGATAACATCTAAACCGACAAAGATTAGACCTTTTTCTTTTAATTTTGGTCCAATTGCATTGGCTATTTTCCAGTCCATTTCGCTCAACGGACGCGCTTCACCTCGACCACCCGCGGCTAAGTTACCACGAGTTTCACCTTTTGCAGGAATTCGAGCTAACGTATAAGGCATTGGCTCGCCATCGACGATCAAGATTCGTTTGTCGCCATTTGATATGTCAGGAATGAATGCTTGGATCATGGCGTATCGTGTTCCATGTTCCGTCAGAGTTTCAATTATTACTGATAGGTTTGGATCTTCCGCTTTAACACGGAATATAGAAGCGCCGCCCATTCCATCTAGTGGCTTAAGAATGATGTCACCGTGTTCAACATAAAAATCTTTTATTAACTGCGCGTCTCGAGTGACCAATGTTGGAGGAATGAACTCAGCAAACCAGCTTGTATAAAGTTTTTCATTTGCGTCACGAAGACTTTGAGGTTTATTGACGACAAGCGTGCCTTCATCTTCCGCGCGTTCAAGAATGTAAGTTGCATAAACAAATTCAGTATCAAATGGCGGATCTTTACGCATTAAAATCACGTCTAACTCACTTAAAGCCATTGTTTGCATAGACTCTAACTGATAAAAATTATTGGCTTCATTTTTAACGGTTAAAGGTTTACAGCGGCCATAAGCTTTACCGTCTCTAAGGTACAAGTCGTTCATTTCTAAATAAAACAGCTCGTAACCTCTTGATTGCGCTTCCTGTAACATCGCAAAGCTAGAATCTTTTTTAATGTTAATGTCTGCGATTGGATCCATCACAATACCAAGTTTAATACTCATAATTAGGTCGCTTTTTAGTTTATTTAGAAAAAATTAATTTTTTGCTACAGATCACTTTCTGAAAAAGTGTCTCATGCTGCGCTGCTTCAAATGACCTTTAAATAGCAAGGTCACCAAACTTAACTTGCAGTGCTGTTAATAATGTCAACGCGGCGGTTTCTGTGCGCAAGACTCTAGGTCCCAACAATACATCAACATAACCTGCATTTTCTGCAGCGTCTATTTCGGCGTCATTTAATCCGCCTTCAGGGCCAATCAAAAAACGTACTCCGGTTTCTGGCATCGTTAATTGAGAAACTGAAATGGAGGCTCTTGGGTGCAAATTCAACTTTAATTGATCAGTTTTTTGTAGAATAAACTCGGCGATATCGATAGGTTTATGAATAACTGGAATTACAGCTCGGCCACTTTGTTCACAGGCAGAAATTGCAATTTTTTGCCACTGTTGGTGTTTTTTATCAAGACGTTCGCCTTTTAATTTCACTCCGCAACGTTCCGTAAAGATAGGCGTAATCTCTGTAACTCCTAACTCAACGGCTTTTTGGATTGTAAAATCCATTTTATCACCACGAGAAACACCTTGGGCTAAATGCACAGAAAGGGGACTTTCATTGGTTACAGGTGTTTGTTTTTTGCATCGAACCCAAACATGTTTTTTTGTTACTTCTACAATTTCAGATGTGTAGTCATAACCGTCGCCACAAAACAAGATTAAAGCTTGGCCTGCAGTCATTCGTAATACTCGGCCAACATGATTGGCTGCATCTGCAGTTAGCTCAAAGTTTTGCTCTAAAGAAATCGGTTCAGGGTGATAAATTCTTGGGTTACGCATCACAGGCACAAATAATTGATTTTTAATGACGTTATTCTAGCAATCAATTCATAGAATGAATATTAGAAACGTGGCTATTTTTACGTTGTCTGCCCTAGATAGAAAAGTCGATTTGTAGTCTAATCATGTCAGGTCTTAATTCAGACAAATTAATTACATTAGGAGTTCCATAAATGACTGCGGTTGTGGAAGTTTCAAACCTGAGCAAACGATACGACGATGTTGTTGCCGTCAAAGATGTTTCATTTTCAGTGCAAGAAGGCCGGTGTTTTGGTCTTTTGGGCCCTAATGGAGCCGGTAAAACGACGACGATTGAGATGATGGAAGGGTTGATTACACCGTCTGGTGGTGAAATTTCTTTTTTTGGCAAGTCTCTAAACAAAGAGTCGTTAAAGGAAATTGGTATTCAATTTCAACACACCGCTTTACAA
Organism: uncultured Psychrosphaera sp.; assembly: GCA_963925625.1. GTDB lineage: Bacteria > Pseudomonadota > Gammaproteobacteria > Enterobacterales > Alteromonadaceae > Psychrosphaera. Next base: position 3,284 of record CAWUUQ010000215.1, on the reverse strand, counting down.
GACTTTTTGACAGTGGGCGAGACCTTAGATTTGTTTGGCGCTTTTTATCCGAATCCAGCCAATAAACAACGTGTTATGGAGATGTGCGATTTAGTTGAGATAAAAGATCGTCGTCACCAAAAGTTATCTGGTGGGCAAAAACAACGTTTGTTGTTGGCATTAGCACTAATAAATGACCCTAAAATTTTGTTTTTAGATGAACCTACAACGGGTTTAGATCCGCATGCTAGACGTAATTTTTGGGACTTGATTACTAAAATTAAACAGCAAAATAAAACCATTATTTTGACCACGCACTATATGGATGAAGCAGAATATTTATGTGACGACATTGTTATCATGGATCAAGGCTCGATCATCGCACAAAATACACCTTCTAAATTGTTATCAGAACATTTTTCAGGAGCGATCATTCGCTTGCCAGTTGAGAATTTAAATGGCCTGTCTATTGAAGAATTTGGTCGAGCATTTGGTCATCATCATGTAGATATTGATGCCGTTGATGTTGAAACATCGATCTCTAATTTACTTAAAAAGGGCGTAAAACTAGACGGATTGCAGGTAAAATCGGCAAACCTTGATGATTTATTCATTAAGTTGACCGGACACCAATTAAAGTCAGCGGAGCGCAATTAATATGAAAATATTTTTTACTCGTTTTTATGCCATTCTTAAAGCTCGTAATCTTGAGTTCTTTCGAGACCGTTCTTCGTTAGCCTGGAGTGTAATTTTCCCATTTTTATTATTAGTCGGTTTTGCTGTTATTTTCACAGACGATGGCAAGGACTTATTTAAAGTTGGCATTCTTAATGCGCCAGCCACAGCCACAGCCACAACCGCGGTTGCCACTCCTAAAGACAGTGAAGCTTTTTTAGCAATTCAGCATATTGAGTTTGTTAACTATCAAAATAAAGAAACGGCACTAGCAAAGTTACGCCAGCACCGCTTAGATCTGTTAGTCGACTTCTCAACCTCGCAATATTGGTTAAATGAAACTTCACCGAACGGTTATTTTGCCGAAAAATTATTATTAGGTGCAGCCGCACAGTCGCAGGACTTGCAGCCATCTCCACAGCCGCAGTTAGTAAAATGGACCAAAAAAAGTGTTGAAGGCCGTCAAATTCGTTATTTAGATTGGGTTTTGCCTGGAATTTTAGGCATGAACATGATGTTTAGTTGTTTATTTGGAGTTGGCTATGTGATCGTTCGATATAGGAAAAACATGGTATTAAAAAGATTAAATGCAACTCCTGTGACGGCATTAGAGTTTTTGACAGCGCAAGTTGTATCTCGATTAATGATTGTGATGTTTTTGTCATCATTGGTATTTATTGGCTGTGACTTAATGTTTAACTTTTATATGCTTGGCAGTTATTTAGACTTAATCATTATTGCCATTCTTGGAGCGTTTGCTTTGATTTCTCTTGGTTTGATGATTGCGTCGAGGTCACGTAGCGAGGAACTCACGGGCGGCTTGCTCAATTTAGCCACTTGGCCAATGATGATTTTATCTGGAGTTTGGTTTTCTTTAGAAGGTAGCCCAGAATTTATTCAAAACGTGTCTAGTTTATTGCCACTTACGCATTTAGTTGAAGGTGCAAGAGCCATAATGACTGAAGGCGCAACCCTTATGGATATCAAAGATCATGTACTAACGTTAGTAATAATGACGGCGATATTTTTAGGCATTGGAACCGTTATGTTCCGCTGGGAAGGCGACGGGCGGTAATTACGGGCGCTAATTACGTTCATTAATTACGTTCATTAATTATGTTCAGTTTTGGTACAGGGAGCGTGGAAGGTAACTATTTTTGTTTTAATAATTCACTTTATGTATGCGCATAAGCATGCGTGTACATATTGGTAAAAAAGCAAAAATAAAAAAAGAACATACAACCCCCATGCTCTTCCGAATACCCCATGCTCTCCCGAATAACTCGGCCACAGAAAAAACTATACTATCCAATTCAAAAATCAACTCCGATACTTAAATATTCAGCCTTAATCTACTCCAGTAAGAAGCATCAAATGTTATTGCAGAACCTTTATGACTTAAGCGCTCCGAAACGTGCAACAAACTTGACCGTTAACGGCGATTTATTAGTTAAAGTTAGAGAGCTAAACCTCAATTTGTCGAGGGTCTTTGAAAACGCATTGGTTGGATGTTTAGTTATCGATGTAGAGGAAAAGTGGAAGGTTAAAAATAAAGGCAGCATAAAAAAATATAATGAATTGGTGACTGACGGGCAACTGCGAGAAGAAAATGACGAGGAACTGCCAGCAGAAAATGACGTGCAATCGTGTGGAAAAAACGAAGGCGCTGAATAAAGTGGCAAAGTTCGATGTATTTAAGAGCCCGCTAACGGATTTTCCTTTTGTAATGGAATACCAAAACAAGACATTAAAAGGCTTGGCTACGAGAGTTGTAATTCCATTAGATTTTTATGTGAAATATGAGAAGAAAGCCCTCACCATTTTAATGCCCAAAGTATTGCTCGCGGTGGAAAATGTGGAATTTTGCAAGTGCAAGTGCAAGTGCAAGTACAAGTACGAGGGGCTGGCGGAATGCGAGCAGCAGTCGGAGCCGTTTGAGGAATTTGTGTTGGTGGTGCCACAAGTTTTTGTGTTGTCTGCGTGTTTACTCGGTGAGCCGACTGGTTCGTTAATCGATATGAAGGTTGAAATCAATGCAGCGTTGTTATTTCTGGTTGGTTAGCGGAGTATTTAATTTTTGTTACAAATTAACAACTTAATTAACAATGTAGTGCTGTGTATTAGTGTTTTGTTGTGGCAGGGTAGAAGCAATAAAAATATCACAATGGACTAGGTATGTTATCAATTAAAAATCTTTGTAAAACTTATGACAACGGCGTTAAAGCATTAAACAACGTTAATCTTGAAATTCCTAAAGGCATGTTTGGGTTGTTAGGCCCGAATGGTGCTGGTAAGTCATCCCTAATGAGAACGATATCAACACTGCAAACCCCAGATGATGGCAACATTACATTTGATGGTATTGATGTTGTAAACAACCCTAACGAGTTACGTCGAAGATTGGGTTATTTGCCACAAGATTTTGGCGTTTATCAACGTGTAAGTGCTTATGATTTGCTCGATCATTTAGCTATTTTAAAAGGGTTAGATAACAAAGCAGAACGTAAAGAAGCCGTAGATGGACTTCTAGCGCATACAAATTTATTTCAACATAAAGACAAAGCGGTTAGCGGTTTTTCCGGAGGCATGACGCTACGTTTTGGGATAGCACAAGCTTTGTTAGGCGATCC
>CAWUUQ010000214.1:0-2766 GCA_963925625.1 uncultured Psychrosphaera sp. | reverse complement strand
TTTTCATTTATTTGAATTAACGACTGGTTTTTTAAAAACCATCCCATCATCACAAAACAGCCCAGTAACATGACCAAAAATGCGATTAAAACAGGTACTAGCCGAACAGTTGATTGTTTGTGTAACAATTTGAATTCCATTCATATCCACTTCATTATTTTAACCCTAGTCCAAAATTTAGTATTTTCCAATAAATTTAATAAGTTAAAACAAGTATTTAAATATTATATTCTTAGTGATTAGAGTTACTTTTAATTGGACGGTACGTGCTTTTTCTACTAAAACTTTAATAGCTTAGATTAAGTCTATCGTTGGCAAGTCAATCGGAGTTGTAATGGAAAGTAATTTATTGGAGTCTTTTTTTAATAATGAATACATGCCTCATGGGCATTGTTATTTATGGCAACCACATATTTTATGGACCAATGTAATTTCAGACTTGCTCATTGCAGCAGCTTATTTTTCAATTCCCTTCGCATTAATTTTATTTGCTAAAAAAAGAAAAGACATTGGTTATCAGCGAGTATTCACTTTATTTTCATTGTTTATTTTGTTGTGCGGTATAACTCATGTGTTCGGAATTATTACCATTTGGCATGGTGCATATGGATGGCATGGCTTATTAAAATTTACCACGGCGATTGTCTCTATAATGACCGCGATATATCTTTACAAAATATTACCTGCGGCTATTAAAATGCCGACACCGCAACAAGTGGCTGGAATGCAAAAGGAGTTAGACACTGCTTCCCAAGAGCGCAAATTATTAACTTTACAAGTAGAACAGCAAAAGTTAGTTCAGTTTATGCTTGATACAATGCCAATAGGTGCCTGCCTGCTTGATAAAAACTTTGAGTTAGTGCTTTATAACGAAAGTTTTAGTGGTGAAGTTGGCTTTTCAAAAGAGGAACTTCCTTATTTAGAGCTTGAAGACTTTCTTATCGCCGATAATGTCTCTAACCAAACTTTTTTGAATGCAATCAACAAAAAAATGTCTAGCCAACAAAAGTCTCATTTTAAAATTCAATCTGTTATTTATCTTATTGGTAACAATAAAAAAAGTTTTCCTGCTGAAGTAACACTCGTTAAAGAAAACTTTGGCAATCAACCGCATTTTGTTCTGACTTTAAATAATTTATCTGAGATCGAACTCGTTAAACAACAATTAATAGAATCGCATGAAAAATTAGAACGTGCCGTTAATGCAACGGAAGATGGCGTATGGGAATTTGATATTTCTAAAAACACCATGAGTTGGTCTGATGCGTTTAGCAAGCTTGTTGGTATTAATGAGCTTGAGGCACAACATATCGACACGTGGAAAAGTCACATTCACCCTGACCACATAAATATGGTAATTGATAAAATAGAAGCTCACCTCAAAAATCATGAAAAATTTTCTGTCGAATATTTAGGCCGCAATCAACAGAGTAAGTATGGTTGGTTTAACATTACTGGTAACACCATTTTTGATGCCCATAAACGACCAATGACAATGTCTGGTTCACTGAGGTATATCCAAGACAGTAAAATATTAGAACAGAAAGTCGCCGAAAAATCTGAGCTATTAAACACTATTTACGAAGGTGCAAATAACGGAATTTGGGTTGTGGGCGTAGAGCGTAATAAAGAGTTTAGGTACCTGGCTTTTAATCGCACAGCAAGCCGTCGCATTGGAGTTAAGGTCGATGACGTTATTGGTAAAACGCTTTCAGATTTATCGGGCAGTGTCATTCCAAGCGCAGTTGTTGAAAAGTTTAGAGATAATTATCAATCTTGCGTGGATATAAAAAACATTTCAGAATATACAGAAATGATGCCTGTTGATAATAAACCGCTTTGGTTTCAAACTACTCTGTATCCAATTGTAGATAAAAATAACGAAGTCGTAAAAATCGTTGGTTCATCTATAGACATAACACCTTTAAAGCAGGTCGAGCATCAACTAGCCGAGAGCAAACAGTTTTTAGAAAACATTATTAATTCCAGCGTATGCGGCATTAGTCTATTTGACTTTCAAACACAAAAAGTCACGCGCATTAACCAGCGCTTTACTGACATCCTTGGCTATAACTTAACAAATATCCAAGAAATCGACGATCAACTTAGCCTGTATCACCCTGATGACTTACAAGAAATTTCTAAACATATTGAACTTGTTATTCAATCACAAGCGAACACTCTTTTCACAATACAATATCGATATCGCCACCAAAACGGAAAATGGATTTGGTGTAATACATTCAATACCATCATTAAACGTGATGAAAACAACAACCCACAAATAATGTTAACAACCTTCATAGACATTACTGAACAAAATGATTTATTACAGCGTTTGCAAGAGTCAAATTCTTACCTTGAACGTTTTGCAATGGTAGCTTCTCATGACTTACAAGAGCCATTAAGAAAGATTTCAGCGTTTAGTGATGCGTTGTCTGAACGACTTAAGAATGACTATGAGCTAGATGAAGAGAGCGAATTCCAACTAAGTCGAATTAAAGATGCGTCTGGCCGGATGCGAGTTATGATTTCTGACATCATGGGATTGTCCCAAATCAATACTGCTTCTTTGCACAAAAAACGTTTTGAGTTAAGCGCAGCAATCCAATATGCCACCGAGCAACTTCAACTCACAATTGAAGAAACATCTACTCAAATATTAGTTACTCAGGGCGATACAGTATTATTTGCTGACCGTTCTTTAATTGCGCAGCTTTTACAAAACCTATTTGCAAATGCAATAAAATTTCGTTCAACACCAAG
>CAWUUQ010000213.1:0-5938 GCA_963925625.1 uncultured Psychrosphaera sp. | reverse complement strand
CCGTCATAAATGTTGCGTAATTTAACGCCCGCGTTTTTTAGCTTCTTACGAAAACGCCCTTTGTTATCATCGGCCACATTTTCACAAACACCCGCTAAAAATGAAGCTACATCTCTAGCTTGAGCTGGAGTACTTGTTGTTAGTGTAAAAAGCACCAAACATGTTGATAAAAAAGATACCACTGACTTCATAATAATTCTCATATTTAATTTTTTCGAACAGTAACACAGTCGGTTAGTATAACAAATCCAACCAATTCAATATAGACTTCTAAGCAGTTTTTATTAATTTCACAAATGTATAGTTGTGTTTGTTTTGCTCATCTGCAAGATGTTCTTGTTGATCAACCTCTTGCCAGTCGGCAACACTATTCCAATCAGGAAATTGTGTATCGCCGTCAACGTCTAAGTCGATAAATGTAAGGTAAAGTGTCTCTGCTGTCGACAAAAATTGTTGATAAATATTACCGCCGCCAATGACCATGACTTCTTCGTGATCACGCAGCAGTTCAATAGCTGCGTCAGGACTGTTTACTACTTCCACTCCTTCGATCACACAATCATTATTACGCGTAACAACCACATTTCTACGTCCCGGCAACGGCCTTCCAATGGAATCGAAAGTTTTTCTGCCCATAATGACAGGTTTACCTAGTGTTACTGCTTTAAAATGCTTTAAGTCAGCAGGCATGTGCCAAGGCATGTCGTTATCTTTGCCAATCACTCTATTATGAGCCATTGCTGCTATTAGTGAAATTTTAGTCATGCGGTTTTAGATTCCTGATAATAAAAAGCCTTCCGTTTGGAAGGCTATTTTAGCGTGCTATTTGAATGCAATAAACATTCTTTTACGACACAGCTTTAAATTAATGACTTATTTTATTCCCATAATCTATGGTTTATAGATGACTTCAACGTCATAGTCATCTTCATTCCAGTTATCGTCATCTTCATCAGCGTCGTCCATTGCTGAGTTGTCATACGTATCCCACTGGAAATCTACTTTATCATCTTCATCTCTAACAATTTCACGAGGCATATCTTCTAATGCATCTGATAAATCATTACATAAGTCTTTAGTATTCAAATTTTGTGATGCAGAGATTTGGTATATCGGACCTTCCCAACCAATTTGTTCAGCAATTTCCTTACAACGTAAGTTTGCTTCTTCTTCGGGCATCAAATCAATTTTGTTAAATACTAACCAACGAGGTTTGCTCGCAACTTTCTCACTGTATTGCTCTAGCTCGCCAACGATCACTTTTGCGTTTTCAACAGGATCAGAACCGTCAACCGGTAAAATATCAATAAGGTGCAAAAGAATACGACAACGTTCTAAGTGACGTAAGAAACGAATTCCTAAACCAGCGCCGTCTGCTGCGCCTTCAATTAGACCTGGGATGTCTGCCACTACAAAGGAGTTACCAGCACGTACAACCCCTAAATTTGGTACTAAGGTCGTGAATGGGTAATCTGCTACTTTTGGCTTAGCTGAAGATACAGCTCGAATAAAGGTAGACTTACCTGCATTAGGAAGCCCTAACATGCCAACATCAGCTAACAATAATAATTCTAACTGTAAGTTGCGAATTTCGCCCTGTGAACCATCAGTCTTCTGACGTGGCGCTCTATTAACACTGCTCTTAAAACGGGTGTTCCCTAATCCGTGGAAACCGCCTTTAGCAACTAATAACTTTTGCTCATGCCTGGTCAAGTCACCTATAACTTCACCAGTATCTAAATCTCTTGCGCGTGTTCCTACAGGAACTTTTAATAAACAATCTTCGCCGCGAGAACCAGTGCATTGACGACCTTTACCATTTTCTCCACGCTGAGCTTTGTGAAAACGCTCAAAACGATAATCAATTAGTGTATTTAAACCTTCATCAGCCACCAAAAAAACGTCGCCGCCGTCGCCGCCGTCGCCGCCATCAGGGCCGCCCATTGGTACATATTTTTCACGTCGGAACGATATGGCGCCATTACCACCATCGCCTGCGTCGACTTTAACTTCAACTTCATCAACAAATTTCATTTTTGGCCACTAACTCTTTGGATTAGAACAATTGTAACTATAAGACTGAAGTATAAACTCCGCCAGTTTGCTATTGATATGTTTCATAGAAACAAAAAACCCCGCATCAGCGGGGTTTCAAATTTTGTAATTACCGTGTACTTATTCAGCTACGATGCTTACGTATTTACGGTTAAGAGGACCTTTAACGTCGAATTTTACTTTACCGCCTGAAGTAGCGAACAACGTGTGATCGCGACCCATGCTTACGTTTGAGCCAGCGTGGAACTTAGTGCCACGTTGACGAACGATAATGCTACCAGACAATACAGATTCGCCACCAAAACGTTTAACACCTAAACGTTTGCTTTCTGAATCACGACCGTTACGAGTACTACCACCAGCCTTTTTATGTGCCATTTTAAAGTACCTTCTTAAATTAAGCGTTAATGCCTGTAATCTTCACTTCAGTGAACCATTGACGATGGCCCGCTTGTTTACGTGAATGCTTACGACGTTTAAATTTAACGATTTTAATCTTCTCACCACGACCGTGAGAAACCACTTCTGCTGAAACTTTACCGCCAGCTACTAAAGGAAAACCAACTTTTACGTCGTCACCATTAGCTACTAATAACACCTGATCAAACTCGACTGTAGAACCAGTTTCAACGTCTAGTTTTTCTAGACGAATGGTTTGGCCTTCAGCAACACGGTGTTGTTTACCACCACTTTGGAATACCGCGTACATATTACTCCGTCTCCTGTGCGCTTTTCGCACAAATTAATTCTGTAAAACAGGGCGCGAATTCTAAATGACTCAACGACCATAAGCAAGTCTAAATTCGGTTTAATTTAATATATTTTGAAGATCTGCCATATAATTCATTTTTATCTAGTAGATTCTTCCATCTAACGATTATTTTTTGGGAATTTTAGCTTTATCAGTTAAACTTCTTTCTCAAATTTTAAAGCGAATGAAAACCGTTGTAAATGGATATAAAAAACATCTTAGACTTAGCCAATGACGATATGCAATCTGTTAATGCATGTATTGGTAAACAGCTCACCTCAGACGTTGCATTAATAAACCAGCTTGGCATGTACATCATCAATAGTGGTGGTAAACGCATTCGCCCGATGCTGACGGTTCTTGCTGCCCGCGCTTTAGATTATAAAGGCGAACAACATCATACGCTTGCCGCAATCATTGAGTTTATCCATACCGCAACATTGTTGCATGACGACGTGGTTGACGAGTCAACAATGAGACGTGGAAAAGAAACAGCAAATTCAGTCTTCGGTAATCAAGCAAGTGTATTGGTTGGTGACTTTTTGTACACCCGTTCATTTCAAATGATGATTACCCTTGAATCAATGAAAGTAATGTCAATTTTAGCTGATGCAACAAATACGATTTCTGAGGGTGAAGTTTTGCAGTTAATGAACTGTAACGACCCAGACACCACCGAACAGAGCTACTTTGATGTTATTTACGGTAAAACTGCTCGTTTATTTGAAGCTGCAACCCAGTTAGCAGCGGTCATCTCTAAAGCTGATGAAAAAACTGAGAAAGCCATGCAATTATACGGCATGCATTTGGGTACTGCATTTCAACTTATTGATGATGTAATGGATTATTCATCAGATGCTGAAGACATGGGCAAAAATGTCGGTGATGACTTAGCGGAAGGCAAACCAACGCTACCGTTACTTTACGCCATGTGGCACGGTTCTAGTGCACAATCTGCACAGATCAAAGAGGCGATTGAAAATAATAACGGAATGGCTAACTTTGATAGCATTATGGCTGCCTTGCAGGATACGGGCGCATTAGACTATGTAACCAAACGTGCGTTAGTTGAGGCTGACAAAGCCATAGAAGCACTTTCTGTTATTCCAGAAAGCGAATATAAAGAAGCGCTAGTCGCGCTGGCTCACACGGCTGTTAAACGCACTGCTTAATTAAAAGTGAGAATAATAAGCACAACAATACGCACAATAATACGCACAATAAAAAAGACAACAAACATGAAGCCTGTTCATTATGAGTAGGCTTTTTAGTTTCTATAAACTAACCTTCCCCAATGAAAAATCCTTACTATACTAATAATTAACCACTGATATTAAACCCAAAAGTAAAAATCAGGCTTTTCCTTAAATGAAATTTATTGCACTTTTTTTGTTTCTTATGTTGTCCAACCCTTTGCACAGCAAAGATGTTTCTACATCTGAAAACGGCGCCCCATTAGTTAAAAATGAAATGTTATTTTATGATTTAGGTTTAAATGGAGGCTGGATACCCTACCAAGAAGGATCTCAGGCTGGTAGTTCTGGTGTCTTTGAAGATGTTATTGCGCTCATTGCTAAACATTCTGGTCTTAAGTTCAAAACAGTTAACTTTCCGCCTCGCCGCGCAAAAAAGGCACTTGAAACGGGTTTGGTTGACTTCGACTTTATAAGCCCATCATGGTTCGACAAACCCATTGACCCTAAGTTGTATGTTTTAACTCAACCATTATTTGATGTCTCGGAGTATTTCATTACTCGTACTGATAAGAATATAACTCTTCCTGGCGAGCATGATTACTTTGGAATGAATATTGGTACTGTAGCTGGCTACATATATAAAAACTCCGATAAATTTACGAGAGTGGACCTCCTTAATGAAAACAAACTTATAATTGGGCTAAAAAATGATAGGTTTGATATTGCTATATTAGAACGTGAAGCGGCAAAACATTGGGCAAAAGTAAATGGGGTAAAAATAGAATTTCCGTTATTACACACCCATGGCTTTTTACATATCAGATTACGTGCAGATAAAAGTCATCATTTAGTTTCAATCAATAAAGCAATAAGCCTTATAAAAGAAAATGGCGAACTACAGGCCGTATTTGATGCGCACCATTTAAATTCAAAATTCTATCCGGATGTGCCATAAAAAAAGCACCCTAAGGTGCTTTAGTTCAGTTTCGAAATGCAGTTATAAATGCAATTCTTAAAGAATCTATTAACGATTACTTACCGTTAACAAATTCTTCACCTAAAGTGATATCGCCACGAAGGCCTTCTATCATTTCAGCTTTACACTTTTCTTCAAAATCACTTAGGTCACCATAATGGAAGATTTCTTGAACACCATCTTTACCAATTAAAACTGGTTGTGCAAAGAAACGTGCATCTTCACCGTCGCCTTCAACATAAGTATATTCAAATACGTCTTCTTCGCCATTGATCGCATCAACAAGGCTTAAACAGAAACGCGCTGCCGCTAAGCCCATAGACAATGTAGCAGAACCGCCACCCGCCTTAGCTTCAACAACTTCAGTACCTGCATTTTGAATACGATGAGTTAATTTCTCAATTTCTTCTTGAGTAAATTCAGCACCTTCAACTTGTGACAATAACGGAAGAATTGTAGTACCGCTATGACCACCAATAACTGGAACAACAATGTCTTCACAGTTCAGGCCTTTTGCTTCAGCAACAAAAGCTTCAGCACGTATGATGTCTAGTGTAGTAACACCAAATAATTTAGCCGGGTTATATTTGCCCTTTGCTTTTAGTGTTTCAGCAGCAATAGCAACGGTAGTATTTACTGGGTTTGTAATGATAGCCGTTAATGCTTCAGGACAATGATCAGCAATACCTTCAACTAAAGTCTTTACGATCCCTGCATTGATGTTAAAAAGATCTGAACGATCCATACCCGGTTTACGTGGTACACCAGCTGGGATTAATACGATATCCGCACCAGTTAATGCTTTCGCAAGATCATCTGCGCCAAAACCTTCAACTTTAACTTGAGTTGGAATGTGACTTAAGTCTACTGCAACACCTGGAACAACCGGCGCTACGTCATATAAGGCTAGTTCAGAACCTGCAGGCAACTGAGTTTTAAGTAGTAATGATAAAGCCTGAC
>CAWUUQ010000212.1:0-9023 GCA_963925625.1 uncultured Psychrosphaera sp. | reverse complement strand
TTGTTGAAGGGAGTTTTGTTGTGGATATGGAAGTTATTCATGCTCAAGTTCCTGATGTAGGAGAGCAAGTTATTGAAGGGCTTGTGATATATCAGATCAAAGACAATCTAATTTATCGAATGATGTTTCTAGAAGATAATTAATTACAAGACGACTAGTATAAAAGTAGGAATTTATGACTTTACCACCATGCCCGAGATGCAGCTCTACGTTTATTTACCGAGAACAACGTCTTCTTATTTGTCCCGAATGTGGGCATGAATGGAACCCATCAGAGGTTTTAGATGAAGCTGAAGTTCTTGTAGTAAAAGATTCAAACGGTACGCCGTTAAACGATGGAGATAACGTTACTATGGTGAAGGATTTGAAGATTAAAGGCAGTTCTCAAGTCATTAAAGTTGGAACAAAAGCAATAATTAGACGAATCGTTGAAGGTAAAGATCATCAACTAGATTGTAAAGTAAATGGCGTTGGTGAAATGATGGTAACTGCTAAATTTGTGAAAAAAGCCTAATAACAAAATGGCTTGTAACCCAGACTTAAATAAAAAGGATTTACAATGAATAAAATACTAGTAACGAGTTTGGTTTTTATCGCCTGTATATGCTCTACTTTTGTTAACGCAACCGACATTACAACACTTAACCCAATAGAATCGCTTAAGATAGAATCTAAGTATTTTAAAGAGCCTATTGAATACAATGTTACTTTACCCAAAAGTTATAACGAGGCTAAAGGTAAGGATAAAAAATACTTTGTCATATTTGACCTACATCCTCGCAGCCAGCCCTACTTAAGTGGTTTACATGATTGGTTAAGCCATAATGGCGACTGGCCTTGGCTTGAGTCAATCGTAATAACGCCCGCAAACTATAACCCTGAGTTTGCAAAGTTATTTGAGCAGTTAGTAAGTGAGCCATCAAATAAAACGATACTCGACTATTTTGAAAATGACTTGCTGGCCAGCATTGATAAAAAGTACAGAACAAATGGTTTTAAAATTTACAGCGGTTTTATGGGGAATGGGGCATTGGGATTATTTGCGCTGCTAAACCGTCCTGCATTATTTAATGCTTATATTATTTCAAGTCCTTCTTTGGCAAATAATTTTGGATTAATTACATCAGAAGCAAATAAAAAACTAGCTGCGAATGATGACAAGATGCGATTTTTATACCTTTCCACTGGCAATCATCGATATGAACAAGGCAACTTATCGTCTTTTGGATTATTTGAAAAAGCGTTAGAAAACTCCGCTCCAGACACTCTTGATTGGCATGTTCATCACAACAATAAAAACAATTACATGTCGCAACCCATTGTCACCGCCGTAAATGGCATTGAAGCTCTTTTCAGCGACATTCATACGAACCTTGAAGCTGACTCTGAAGTTTCAAAAAAAGGCGCCCAATCAATAATCAATTATTATCAAAAGCTAACTGATAAAAAGTACGGTTTCGATGTTTCTGCAGAAGGGTCTTTAAAAGCCCTAGCCAAGTCATACATGGAAAGTGCGCCTAAAAAAGCAATCTTCATTTATCAAAAAACTGTCGAACTTTATCCCGAATCGGCTTATGCACTTTCATCTTTAGCGCATGCACATGCTGATCTTGATGACCTCACTAGCGCAATAAAATACCAAACTCAGGCCGTAGAAAAGTCGAAAACGATGATTGATTGGCACCAAAAAAAACATAAGCAATACTTAGCAGAGTTTAAAACTAAGCTTGATAGCAAAGTTAAAAAAAGTTAAACGAAAAAGCTAAGCAAAAAAAAGCGCCCATCATATTCGATATTGTGATTTTTTAGATGAACTGCTACTTTGTTTATATTTTGAGCAACACATTGCTCATCAAATTCATTGCACATAAAGTACAGCAGAAAAATGGCCACATAATGAAAAAATCAGACCTTTTCAAATTTATAGTTGGAACCAGCACGTTAGTTCTTGTTTTTTGTATTATGGAACTTATCTTTAACTCAACAAGGCCTCTGTTCTTTAACATTATAGCTATCGTTTTTTCGGTCATAACCGGCAGCTTTTTAGGAGCAGTGACGATTGGCCATTTTCGTTTAAAACCTTTCTTTATAAAAGCATTGCCATTGTTCTTATTTATTTTTCTCTATTTTACGCTTATTGTTAATTTTGAATTACCTCCCTCTTTGGACATCATGATGAACATAAAGCTACTGCCATTCATATTTGGGTACGTGTATGGCACGCAAACCCCTTTAAAGGTAAGAACATGAGTCAATTAAGAACAATTGCAATTTAAATTTAATACGCATGGCATATATACGTCAGAAGATTCACGAAATGTAATTATTCACTTTTCATTTCAAATGCCCACTCCAGAAGGCCAAATTTCTACTATAGAAGCCGTTGATATCATCGAGTTTAATGAACAAAACAAGATCAAAAACGTAAAGGTCATCCCTACCCAATAAGTAACTTACTAAAAGGCTAATTGATTCCAGGCTAGAAAACGTATTTGATAACGTCACCGTTATTCAAAAATATCAACAGGTTCAATTGGATTTTAATTAAGAGAAATCTTGAAGCTCTTCCTTGAGCTTTTGCGGTTAAAGCATTTGCGGTTAGAAGTTTCTGATTTTTGTAATTTCAGCCTCATCAATACCTAATGACTCTAAAAAGACTTGATGCTCTTCTGGTTCCATTCGTTCAAAGTTTTTGTGCCAATTAATCATGTCTTCTGAGCTAAACCCCGATGCTTTCATTATTGCTACCCAGCGTTCTTTTGTGACCATGTTTTTCTCCAGTAGTTCAGGCTGCTGTAAATCGCAAGTTTAGTGACGGTAAGCATTTATCTATCCTTTTTCCTCGACATCGCAAGTATCAACCCTGAACCAATAGACGGGTCAAATGGATATTAACTTTTATTTGTAAATAAAGCATTTGAGTGCATTATTGTATTCACAATAATAGAAGGTGGATTAACGATGAAACATCTATTGCTAATACTTTTTATAATGCTTTCAGGATCTATGGAAGCGGTAGCAAATTCTAAACTGCAAGCACAAACAGTTTACTCAATGTCGGAAATAAATTTTTTAACTAAAGATAATATTCAGGTATTTGGCGACCTTTACATTTCAAGCCGTGGCAAGTCTGCGCCAGTAGTGATGCTTTTTCATCAAGGAGGAGGAGATGCACGAGGCGAATATGAAACAATTGTTCCCGTTATTTTACAACAGGGATTTAATGTTATTGCGGTAGATTTAAGAGCTGGCGGCAATCGGTTTGGTTCTGAAAATAGAACCGTAGCCAACTTGGGTGAGGTAACATACTCCTACTGTGATGCCTACCTCGACCTTGAAGCCACCCTTGATTACATAATAAAAGAAGGTTTTACTGGTAAAAAGTTTGCGTGGGGAAGCAGCTTTAGTGGTTCACTGGTTTTTCAACTGGCTACCAATCGAGGCCCAGAACTTAGCGCAATCCTTTCATTTTCACCTGCTTCTGGAGGTCCGATGGCAGCTTGCAAAGCAGATTTATATCTAAAAGACCTTCAAACACCGGCCCTTGTGCTTCGACCTGAAACTGAGATGCAACGCGAATCTTCGGTAGAACAATTTAAGCTTTTCGAAAAACACGGTGTGCAAACATATATCGCTCAAAATGGCGTCCATGGATCATCAATGTTAAATAACCTTATAGTGCAAGGCGATGTTGATAAACACTGGAATAAAGTTTTGGCTTTTATTAATAGTAATCTTAAGAAACGTCATAAATAATCAAGGAATGTTGTAACATGGAAACGCCAATTGATTTTAGTCAGTACACTTTAGAAGACTTATACTCTTCTGCTTCTTCGATCAATCGTGAGCTTTATCCTGAAAGAGCCAAGTTAATTGACGACCTAATTCATGAAAAAGAACAATCACTAAGAAGCGAAATTGCTGATGAAGACTCATTAGATTTAGTAGATGATAATCGAGCTTCTCGCGGGCATCGATTTGCGGCTGCATTAATAGATGGATTAATAGCGATTATTGTTACCGTGCCAGTAATTATTTATATTGGGGTCGATAAAATTCAAGAAGCCTCATTTACGACTTTAGCATTATTGTTTCTCTATGGTTCGATCTCCACGCTTACGTTACATGGCTATCTTTTATACAAACACGGCCAAACCATCGGTAAAAACTATATGCACATTAGAATTGAAAAACCCGATGGCAACAAGGCTTCACTAACTACCATCTACTTTAAACGCATGTTACCAATGCAGATTGTTGGTTTGATTCCTGGCTTCGGCAACGTCATTGCTGCAATTGTAAACACATGCTTTATTTTTGGAAAAGACCGTCGGTGTTTGCATGACTATATTGCCAATACAAAAGTGTGTTACATCACAATAGATGAAAGCAATAAATAGGGACTTCCTTCAAACTCTGCTAAAATCTTAATTTCCAACAATCAGGTGATTGTTCTGGATTTACCTAAGCCTAGGAGCCGTTTTGACACATAACGAAATTTTACGCCTTATTAAAAACACTTTTGATTTAACTGAAACCTCTATCAGTGAGATATTTTCATTAGCCGATTCTAAAGTAACTGAAGAGACTATTTCTGCTTGGTTTAAGCCTGTGCAAGATGAAGACTATATATTGCTAACGGATAAAGAATTAGCTGTTTTCCTTAATGGATTTATTAACTTAAAACGTGGCAAGCGCGAAGGCGAACAGCCTGAGGTTGCGGACAAACTGAATAACAATATGGTTTTCCAAAAACTGCGAATCGCGTTAAATTTAAAAGCTGAAGACATTTTAGCAATTTTTGAATTAGTCGATTTAGACCTTAGCAAACATGAAATAAGCGCTTTTTTCCGTAAACAAAAAAGTAAACATTACCGCCCTTGCAAAGATTTCACCCTACAGAAGTTTCTTCAAGGCGTTAAATTACAAGGCTAATTTTTAGTTACTCTCATATGAAGCAATGCTTAAAATGTCAGGTGTTGCTTTCTATTTTTCCAACCGTGTGCGGTAAAACAATTAACAATGCGAAAGACGGATAAAAAATTAGATAACCAGATAAGAGAACTATTAATGGATCTTTGTGAGTCTGAGTTTAAAAAATTAAATGGATTCCTTTGGTTAACTCACATTGTTAACTATTCAAGCTTCCCTTCTAGTTTAAAAATTATTTGTGTCTTTGAAACAAATAAAGACCTTGCACTTCTAACAACGTCTAATAATAACCAAGCACTATTCTCACTTATTAAACAACGATTATCTAAAGTCGGTATCTCTTTAAAGCCTAATCAAGTAATGTTTGATTCGGACGAGGACTGCGTTGCAGTTGATAATGGTAATTGGTCTAAATAGTACATCTAGTCGTACTTCAAAATGTGCCTCAAACAGCAAAAGGAATTAACATGCACATAGATAAAGCGAAAAAGCGAATCGCGAAACACGTTAAAGCCGGATTTAAAGGTTACCCTCAAATTTCAATTGAATACTTTGGTGATGCCGCTGATTGTGCAACAGAGGTCGTGGTTCACTTTACATTTGAAGAAGGTGCAGAGGTGCAAACTGAACGCTTTACGAGTCAAACTAACGCGAGAGAAAGTGAAGTTATTCAATCGGCGTTAGTTAAGATCATTGAGCGAGCTAATGTTAAGACGGTTACTGAAGTGAGTGGCGTGTCTCTTTACAGCTAAACTCACTACAAGCTAAAAACAAGTTACAAACTTAGACGTCATTTAATCTGCCTTTAAGGTACTTGGCTAACTCCAACATTCCGTACGTTTCGGCTTTGTTTTCGGCGTCGGTATTATAGTTTGTATTGGTATTTACGTCATAGGCATAACAATTCCCTTCTGCGTCTTGAATAGCCTCAATACCAGCGACCTGAATATTATTGTCTGCTAAAAATTGTTCATAAGCTGGAATGAAGTCAGGTCTATAATTTTCCAAAATTTCAAATTTTGCTTTCACGGACTCATTGGCATTTTCTGTAGGACAAAACATGTCTTCAATAGAACATGCGTCTGCAGGACAAAGCTCAAAACCTTCCGAAGTGTCTACTTTTACACCGTATAAAAACTTTCCACCAATAAATTCGTGACGAATAATAAATGGCTCTGGGGACTTAATATATTGCTGAACTAACGTGATGCCATCAACTGGCGCATCAAAATTTGGCCCTTCAACATAGTCTTTTAATGCTTGAACCGAGTGAAATAATTGTACACCCTGACCTTTGCCAGCACGGTTATGTTTTGTTATGAATGAGCTGTCGTCAAGCTGTTCACTAAGCTGCTCTGCAGCCTCAATAATTTGTTTCTTGCCCACCGCAGCTAAGGTTTTAGGTGTCGCGATGCCTGACGTATTTAATGCCATATACTGATTTACTTTGCTGACTTCTAGTCGTAGTGCTCTACTGCCATTTATGACCGTCCGGCCATGATGCTCTAACCAGGCAAGAACCGCTTCGGTGAACTCTGGCGCAAATCGGTGGTCACGAGTATGTGAAGATGCACTAATACGATTATAAAAAACGCCCTCAGGTGGCTCACTGGATAAGTCAATTACGCCCTCATCTAAATGCCACATTTCAAATGGATAGTTTAATTCTTCTAGCCTTTTCTGAAGGTGGACCGTCCATTCATTATTTTCGTGTAAGACATAAATCTTTTTCATTTGTAGCATTCTCTTAGATTCTTTCAATTACCTGTATTATGAGGCCTCACGCATAGGAAACCAATGTAATAACACGCGAACTATGGACATAGAGTTATGCTTTTTTGCTATTATTAACAGCTAATTTGTATATCGGGTGATTATCCATTTCAAAAATATGAACTGTCTTTTATTTTCGGTTTTTCATAACCATGCTATTTAAGTTTCGATTAATATAGATACAATAGTTGTAGGGACCTACAAATCAAAAAAAGAGAGCAGTTTTTTATGAAATTAATGGATGTTTTAGGGGCAATTATATTATTTCCTGTCGTTTCTTCTCAAAGTGCGCTTGCTTCAAATAATAAAGCATTTGAATATGCTGGTATTAGCTTATTGCAAACTCAATATAAAGAACCCACTTTTGAGCATGCTTTTGACCCTTACCTTTTAACTCCTATGCAATACGATGAGACTCGAACCAATTTTGGGTTCCGTGCTTTTGTTGGCCATCAATATTCTCCAAATTGGGCATTAGAAATTGGGGTCTCAAAACTAGGCAATGCGGAATTTGCTGTGACATCTCTAGACTTAAATTCACAAAGTGTAGATGTATATCAAGGTAAGATATCAACAATCGCGACAGATATGCGTATTAACGGTACTTATTCAATTAGTAAAGCCTGGTTTGTAAAGGGATATGCTGGTATTCAAGTGTGGAGAAAAAAAACCGGATTTTTAACAAATATTGTATCTAGCCCAGACGTGAGCTCTAAAAAAGAAGACGGTGTTTCTTTAATAACGGGAGCGGGCATTGGTTACGGAATTAATCGACATGCAGCCTTGTCTTTAGATTACGAAATGACTGAACTTAATGATCTTGATATTAATAACCTTTCGTTTTCAGTCGCTATAAAGTTTTAAACTTAA
Source organism: uncultured Psychrosphaera sp. (assembly GCA_963925625.1). Classification (GTDB taxonomy): domain Bacteria; phylum Pseudomonadota; class Gammaproteobacteria; order Enterobacterales; family Alteromonadaceae; genus Psychrosphaera. The sequence goes on along the minus strand of CAWUUQ010000212.1, from coordinate 1,448 downwards.
TTTTGTTAAAACTTGTTGATACTGTTCAAGTAAGAACTGTGCTTCTTCAATAGCCGGACTGTCATTTTGATTCATGCCGGCTAATGTTCGTTTGTAATGCCCAAATCGTTTACTGGCATAATTGAGGGCAACAACATGCTCTTTTTCACTTTTGATCTGCCAAATCGCCTCTCCTATTAAACTCACTGGATTGGTTTTGTATGCCGAGTCGACTTTTTTATTGGTATCAACCCTACCGTTGTCTGAGCTTACCAAAATACACTCGTAAACTCGCTTATTCTCCATCACCAACGACTCTTCTAGCAAAGTGCATTTATGTTGCCGTAATGTTTTCCTAAGCGTTGTTTGGTGATGCACAGGACACAACAAAAAGTGCAAGTCTAACTGTGGACATCGCTTAAGTATGGCATCAACCATGTCACTCATTAAGTCACCGCCCACGCCAGCAATGATTATTAGCTGAGGGTATTGAGATGATTTTAACGGCAACTCTGTTGTACTCATACAATACGTTTGCCAACTTACGGGAATTACAGTGCTGTTAGGAGGCCCAAAGTAGGTTTGTAAGTTGTTATTTAATTCCTGAATTATCTCAGGGCCAATATCGACAAAATTAATTGTTTGGCTTTTATCGACATTTTCTTCTAATCCTAATCCTTCGCCAGCATTACGATAACGTTTTAATAGAGATGCACCTAATTGGCCATGGTCACAGCAGGTATCCCAAACAACTGAATATTGTCCTTTTACCATGTCGGCCAAGTGTTGCAGTCTTTTTCCTATCTTCACTTATGGTTCCTACTATTTCTAATGGTGATAGCCATTAAAATACGATCGATTTATGCATGCTTAGCGTAATTAAACGGGATATTGTAAAACGTTTTTAATAATTTTTAAGAAATTAATATTTATATGAGGTAATTTAATCTTAGGGCTTACATTCAGACTTAATGATTATTTCACTTAAAGCGAGAATAAAATGGATAATGAACCTAAAGCACCAAAAAATAATCTTACAACAGGGCTCGGCGTAGGAATAGCAATAGGGGTAGCGGTTGGACTTGCTCTGGACAACCTTGCCATGGGTATTGCATTAGGAGTAGCTTTTGGCGCAGCTTCTGGGGCAAGTATGAACAAAGTTGAAAACAGTAAACAAGATTCTGAAAACGATTCTAATGACAGTGATGCTGGAAGCAACTAAACTGCATTTAATATAAGACAAGTTACTATTTAAGGGAAACCAAGCAACATGATGACGTTAGAGACTTTTCTGTCTATTGAGCCTTTTAGTTGGGTATCTGTGGGGACAGCGCTATTGTGCGGAACAATTATTGGACTAGAACGCCAGTTACGCGGAAAACCCGTTGGCATTCGAACGTCCTCGCTCATTGTTTTTGGTACTTATATGTTTGTGGCTGCGAGTATGTCGGTTGCAACTACCATGTCTG
>CAWUUQ010000211.1:0-8610 GCA_963925625.1 uncultured Psychrosphaera sp. | reverse complement strand
GAAACCGTTTTAACCATCCGTAAAGAACTTGATTTTATTCAGAAAAACGCCAATGAAGCGATGACAACTTTAATTCAAGCTAGCGCTGGAAAAGACTATGACGGCGTATCATCAATTATCGATCAAGTTAAAGTGGTTAATGAGTTACTTAACTCAAACAATTCAGTCGGCGCTATCAAAATTGCGTTGCTTGATAAAATTGAAGAAACTGCAAACCTTCTCAATTCAACGACACAACTTTCTGACCAAAGTATTGTACAGCTTCGTAAATTGGAACGACGTGTGAAAGAAGAATTAACACTGACAACAGATAGTGTTAATGAAGCCGTTTCTGAGGGTGTATCACAAAATTGGATAGTAATGATTATCTCTTTAATCTTGTCTATCTTAATTGGTTACAAAACCGTTGTACGTGTAACTCGACCTTTACGAGAAGTTAACCAAGCACTTCATGTTGTTTCTACTGGTGATTTAACTGTTAAACTAGACGATAGCAAAAATGACGAATTTGGTGAGTTAGCGAAAAACTGCAACATCTTAATCGAAAGTTTACGTGAATTAATTCACGGTATTGTAAGTCGCTCAAATCAGTTAGCGACTGCATCAGAAGAAACATCTATGGTTGTTAAAGAGTCTACGGTTGCTATTAATGAACAGCGTTCTCAAGTAGAGCAAGCCGCTACAGCAACATCTGAAATGGCCAGCACTTCATACGCTGTAATGGATAGAGCAAACGAAGCGTTAGCCGATATCAAACAAGCTGATGAAGACGCAGAGCGAGTTAAAGGCATATCTGACGATAACAAAAAGACTATTATTAAACTTGCTGGTGAAATTGAGCAAGCCTCAAGCGTCATACATGAAGTTAACGAACACAGCGCAGCGATTGGCGGCATTTTAGATGTTATCCGAGGCATTGCTGAACAAACTAACCTTTTAGCCTTAAACGCGGCGATAGAAGCGGCGAGAGCAGGTGAACAGGGTCGTGGTTTTGCGGTTGTTGCAGACGAAGTTCGTTCATTAGCAAGCAAGACTCAAGAGTCAACTGAAGAAATTCAAAGTATGATTGAACAGCTTCAACGAGGCTCAAAGTCTGCGGTTACTGTTATGAACCACAGTAAAACTCAAGCAGACTTATGTGTATCCCAAACGGAAGAAGCAACGTTAGCACTTAACAGCATTACTGATTCTGTGCATCAAGCTAACGATATGAGCGAACAGATTGTATCTGCGGCTAAAGAGCAAAACCAAGTAAGTAATGAAATTAGCGAACGATTAGAGTCAATTGTTGCTATTGCTGAACAAACAGCCGCTGGCGCATCACAAACTGATTTATCTTCGCAAGAAGTTGCGAAATTGGCTGAAGAATTACGCCAATCGGTGGAACAGTTTAGGCTTTAAGATTTGTTCAAAAAAACGTAAACCGTTTGTATTAAAAAAACAAAAACGCCTGACTGAGTCAGGCGTTTTTTTTGTTCTATTTGTTCTATTTGTTCTATTTGTTAATAATTAGCTTTGCAATCTTGCTGCGTATTTTTTCTGGTTTAGTCATAGATCCAAATCGCTCTAAAACCTGTCCATTTTGATCGACCAAAAATTTAGTAAAATTCCATTTAATATCTTTCGTGCCTAAAACGCCTGGTTTTTCCGCTTTCAAATATTGGTAAACCGGATGAGTATTTGCGCCATTCACTTCTATCTTTTCAAACATTGGAAAACTAACACCGAAGTTTAGTCGACAAAACTCTTGGATTTCACCGCTTGCGCCTTTTTCTTGCTGACCAAACTGGTTACATGGAAAACCTAATATTACAAAATTTTGGTCTTTAAACTCTTCGTATAAGCTTTGTAAGCCGTCGTACTGATAGGTAAACCCGCACTTACTCGCGGTATTAACAAATAATATTACTTTGCCTTTAAAGTCAGATAGAGACACTGGTACGCCAGATATTGAGTTGGCTGTTAATTGATAAAGATCAGTTACGCTTTCATTCATTTCATTGCTCTTCTTAGTATTTGGGTACTGGTATTTTGGTGCTGGTATTTAGTTGCTAGACTTTTGCCAATATAGCACTTCAATTAAACACAACGTGTTGTTTATAATTTGGCGCCACATGAATCTCTAACAATAAGTTTGGTTTTCATAAATGAACTAGAGGCTTCATTACCCTTTATGAGTTCTACTAGTTTATCAACTAACAATACACCTGCGGCTGCAGAATCTTGTCGACAAGTGGTTAATGCAGGTTTGGTATAACGGGCTACTGGAATATCGTCAAAACCAACAATAGCGATATCTTGAGGTACTTTTAGGCCTTTGTTTTCTAGTGCATTTAAAACACCCGTCGCCATAAGATCACTGGCAACAACAATAGCGTCAAGTGGCTTACCAGAGTCTAGTAATTTTAATGTTGCTTCAAAACCAGCTTCTTCAGTATTAACAGCGTCTTCTTGTAATGCAGAATTGGTAGAGAGACCATTTTTAGTTAAAGCCTTACAAAACCCTTGGTACCTCGCCATAAACTCAGGGGCACCATCGTCAACCAATCCCACAAATGCTAAGTTTTTACGGCCTAGTTTAATAAGATGCTCAGTAATTTGGAAACCACCGTGGAAGTTATCACAGCCAATAGAACAGGTTTCTATACTTTTTGTTTCTGCGCCCCACCTGACAAAGTGAGTTCCATGATTTACCAACTCTCTAAGTTTTGACTCATAATCTAGATAATTGCCATATCCAAGCAAAATAAGACCATCGGCCTTATTGCTATCTTTGAATACAGAATGCCAGTCGGCATCTAACTCTTGAAATGAAACTAATAAGTCATAGCCTAATAAGCCACATTCACGAGTAATGCTGCCCAACATAGACAAAAAGAACGGGTTAACTAAAGAGTCATCGCTCGTAGGATCTTCAAACAACAATAACGCCAAAGTGGTACTTGTTTGAGATCGTAAACTGCTGGCATTTTTGTCGACAGTATAATTAAGCTCTTTGGCTATCGCTTTAATTCTGCTTTTAGTTTTTTCACTAACCAGAGGACTATTTCGTAACGCTCTAGAAACCGTAGACTGGGAAACCCCTGCTTCATAAGCGATATCAAAAGATGTGGCTTTTCCTTTCACAGACAATACAACCAAGTAGTAATAAGTAACTTATACTACCCTTTGTAGTTGGGCCTGTAAACATCTTGGTCTATATTAAAATCTTTAATTTATCAATATTTATCAATGGATTACATACGTATTCAGAAGGGAAATATAAAACGGGGTTTAACTAACTAATAAAGTAGATACGTTAGTAGCCAAACCCACGAATGTTACACACGGTAAATTATTTTAAAGCGAACTACACACCGTTTGGAAAACGTTTTTCCATTACAATGTTACTCGCTCTAATTGTTTTGAATGCATGTCCGTACTCAAGCAATATTCTTAAACCTTCATCCACGCGATTAGCTACAAACTGTTTCTCGCCAATGTATTCACCATTCTCGTCAATTGTCGCATTTAATCTATCGATAACAGCGTTGACCGGAATAAAGTTTAAGTACGTATTTTTATAAACTGAAGAACGAAGCTCTGGAATTGGATAACGACCCCCACTGCCCGCAGAAACAGTAACAATAAAAGCCGGCTTATGACGAAATACACCGGTAAATAAGAAAAATATATTCTTTACCGCAGGAGGTACCATGCCATGCCATTCTGGAACCACAAATACAAAAGCATCACTCGATTCTAATTCAGATTGTTGCATCGTAAATTGAGTTAAATCTGTTGATTCTTCCCACATAGGTAAGTTTTGCTCATGCAAATCAAAAATTCCAACTTCATTACTTGAATCGATAGTAGAAAGTTGACTCTTTAAGTATTTTGCGGTTTTGGCACTACCTGAGTTTTTACGTGTGCTACCTGAAATAATCGTAATTTTCATAAAATAAAACCTATTCCTAATGTTCATATTAAAAAGCCCAGCGTTCACTGGGCTTTTAAGCTTGCAGAGAGTTTACCTTTAAGCGACTGAATTGTCTTCCGTCAATGTTAACTCTTCTTTAGGCTCTGAGTCTCTCACAAAAATAACAGACACTGCGCCTAGAACCATCGAAACACCGGCTAACATAATGATATAGATAGCATCGTTGGCAAAAATCGATCCTAGTATCCAACCACTCACTAAGCCTGAAATGATTTGTGGCGCGGCAATCGTAAAGTTAAAGATGCCCATATAAACACCGGTTTTATCTGCTGGTAGCGCCCCAGCTAATATTGCATATGGCATTGCAAGAATGGCCGCCCATGCGATACCAACACCTATCATTGATAACACTATGCCTACCGCGCCTTGTGGAACAGACACTTGAGTAATTAACAAATCAACGTGAGTAATTGTAGGATCAGTAAATAAGATCATACTCATGTAACCTAATCCACCTGCCAACAAAGACATTGAGTAAGTTAGTTTACGACCAAACTTATTAGCAATTTTGGTTAAAACAACAGCAAACGCAACAGAGAATAAAGCTTGTGCCGCATACAAAATACCGACCCAGTCTCCAGCAGCTCCTTTTGCCATAGAAATAGACGCTGGCATTACATTTTCAGCCAAAAATGTAGGATCAAACCACTCTACTCCTACACCCCAAGTATTTTGCGTTAAGGCAGCTGGTAAATAAGTCCACATAATAAATAACGAAAACCATGAGAAGAATTGCACAAGTGCTAACTGTTTCATGATTTTAGGAGAGTCTTTTAATAACGTCATAAAGCCAGAAAGCTTTTCCGCCATTGACTTTTTAGGCTCGGCAACCACATCGGGTAAACCTTTATATTCTTTGTATTGTTCTGGTGAATATTCTTTGGTACGAAATACAGTCCATAAAACTGAACCGAGTAATATTGTTGCACCAATATAAAAAGACCAAACCACAGTAGGAGCTACTCGACCGGCTTGCGACGCATTATCTAAGCCAATCACGTTTGTTAACAGGAATGGCAAAATAGAACCTATCACGGCACCAATATTAATTAATAACGTTTGAACTGAATAACCCATATTGTGTTGTTCAGGCGGAACCATGTCTGAAACCAATGAACGGAATGGTTGAAAAGTGACATTAAAAGCGGCATCTTTGATAGCGAAAATAATCAAACCAAATAACATTGGCGGAATAAACGCAACTAACATTGATGCATTAGGTAACAGCGCCATCGCCAACGCAGCAACAATTGCGCCCCCTAAAATAAATGGCAAACGACGGCCCATTCTATTCCATGTTTTGTCAGACAGTGCGCCAACAATTGGTTGCACCAACAGCCCCATAATAGGAGCGGCTAACCAAAATAAAGAAAGTGATGAAAGATCTGCACCCAAATCCGTTAATATTCGACTTACATTACCATTTTGTAATGCAAAACCAATTTGTACACCGAGGAAGCCAAAACTGACATTCCACACTTGCCAAAATGATAACTTTGGTTGTTTCATATTATGTTCCTGTTTGATAGGTCTATCGACACTTTGCGCTTTAATCGGCGCAATTATTATTATTTAGGAGTGATGATTTTTTAACGCTTATTTAACAGCTCAGACTATAACGGCTCTAATTTTCACACAATAAATTACATACGTATTCAGCCAAAAGCAATGTAAGGCAATTAAAAACTCAATTCCTATATAAAACAAAGGCATCGCATAAATTTACCGATTATCTGGAATTATTTTCATTTTTAAGTGGCGAAATTTGAATCTAGTGCAACACTTACAAGTCTAAATAAAAATAAAAAGACAGACGGAAGATAGTCGTTTTAAATCCCACGTACTGTTGCATGGAGGGTATATGATTATGATTACTTTGTATTTAGTTACTGGTTTAACCGTTAGTTTAGTGCTTTTTTTCTATAGTGAGTATAGAGAAAAGGACAGTAAATTAGCGTTAGATTTAAAAGAGTACAAATATTTAGCTAGTGCCATTGTATTAACGACGTTGTTTTGGCCTTTCGTTATTTTGATGAGTTATTTTAATGTTCCCCTTTCTGAACATCCGCATCGAAGCCTAGTTAAAACCAAAGACCTCATTCAAAAAACGAATGTAAACACGATAGAAGAGTCCATAAATAGTAAAAACTCATCAAATAAAGAGTTCTCAATCCGGTCCCGAAATCTCAATTCAAAATGGCAAACGTTAAAAAGTAAAAGTAGGCAGTCAAATTCCGTTTGGACATTTAAAACTGAATATGTTTCTGCGAACCAAAGGAAAACGTTGGAAGGTTATGCATTAGTGGATCAAAATAAAAATGTCGTTGATTATCTTATTATGGAAAAACACTTAGACGTTTTGCATCACAATCAATTTAACCATTAGTATATTTATATACTCAACAGTGATTTTATTTCACTAAACGCAATTTCGTTTTTGATTTAAAGTCACTTGTTGACTCATTGTGCACAGCTGCATTGCTGTTTGAAAATCTATTGCTGGTATTTGATAAAGAACACAATTCTTCTGACGTACTATTTGAATGCACATCACGATGCCATATCAAAACAGATTCTAGTTCTAAGATTTCTTTAACGCCCAGCGCTGCCATATGCGCTTCACTTTTTGTCCTAAAGACTTGAGCTCTATCTAATTCACCGAACATTTCTTGTCCTTTATATCCGGTGAAATATCCTTTATTTACGTTAAATAATAAAAATTGCCATGCTTTATGTACTTGCATAATACGTCCTATATCTAATTTATTGCCACTTCCATTGGCGTTGCTACTATCTTTATTTCCTTGAGCTCAATTAAAGATAGTTGCTTTTAGACGTCTCGCAAGGTTAGGTATTATGAATTTTCGTTAAACAACCATAAAACAGCGTTAGAAAACTCTGAACGCCAGAATTTTTCGTTATGTTCCGCATCGGGCAACACTTTTGATTCAATATTATTTTCTGGCATTCCTTGATGAAGCATTTGGTCGATCATCTTGTTCATATTAGACACCATGCCTTCGCCCTCTTTACCACCGACTAAAAAGTACCATTTACTATCAAAAGCTAAGTTGCCGTCCTGAGTAAATTGATAAGATTGAGGCGCGTACCAATAAGAAGGTGAAAACACGCCTGCTTTGCTAAACGTATCACTGTGTTTAATAACGGCATAATGCGTCGCTAAGCCGCCTAATGAACTGCCCATCATAGCCGTTGACGCACGTTCAGGTTTTGTTCGGTATTTATTGTCAATATAAGGCTTAACCACATTAACGATATCGTCAATAAATGCTTCGGCATCACCAGCGCCATATTTTTCATGTGACCAGGCACTATACTCGTTAATTCTAAACTCTGGGTGATTGTCGATGCCTACCACAATTAATTCGAAGTTTTTTGAAGTCGCTAATTCATCCATGCTTTCATCAATACCCCACTCACCAACAAATGATGTTTTATCATCAAATAAATTTTGTGCATCGTGCATGTACAAAACGGCATATTGTTTATTCGACTCTTCGTTATACGACGGCGGCAAATAAACCCTTAAAGTACGAGTTCTGTTAGTTTTGGTTAAATGCACAGCATCGTTTAAAATTTCTACTTTACCCACTAATGCTTCTGTAATTACTTCGTCCATTTTTTCAGTTGATTTACTACAACCGCTAATTAAAAGACTTAGTACTAACGTATTGATCAAAGCGCCTACACTTCTAACATTCATTACTCAAATTCCTTTTATTTTTTTCTTTTTAATACTAGTGACGATAAAGGCTCTAAAACGACCGGTAACATGGCATGCCCATTCTTAACATTCAATACTACTTTTGAGCCGTCAAGCAAGTCTTCAAACTCATAAGCTCCATCTTTCAACTGCCAAAGTGACAATAATCTAGGCGACAGGTTGAGTTGATATTTTTGCGTTTCTGAACGATTAAAATTATTTACAACGATGATTTGGCTTGAATCATTCCAACGTGCAAAACTCAATTGTTGCTCATTGTAGCCGTTTGATTTTGCCAAATTCCATGCATGTAAACTTAAATAGTCGCCAACAAAAGCCGGTTCACTCACAGCAACATTTAGAACTTTTTTATAATAATCTCGAAGTGATTTTTCCGCTGTCGTTAGTTGACCACCGTCAAAGGCACCGTTATTCATCCAACGCTGGTGCGCTGGAACACCGGCATAATCAAAAATAGTTGTTCTACTTGGATCGCCAAAGCCCGTTTCTTCGCTACCGTCTTCACCCACTTCTTGGCCACAATAAATCATCATAGGTGCCGAGTTTATAAGAGCCGAAGCAACTAACGCCGGTTTACCTACATTCATATCACCTGCAAACTCAGGGCTCGCTAACCGTTGTTCATCATGGTTATCTAAAAAGTGCAGTAAGTGCTGCTCTATATCTTCAAAACGTTGTTGAATTCTAGGTAAGTTGCTCGCACCGCCTTTGCCTTGCATTAATGGTTTTATCGAGTCATAAAAATCGACTTTGTCGTATAAAAAGTCCATTTTTCCAAGGTAAATATAATCGCGATAAACGTCAGGGTTATATATTTCTGCCAATAAAAATGCACTAGGGTTGGCCATTTTTATTGATGAATTTAGAAAGCTCCAAAATTCAACGG
>CAWUUQ010000210.1:0-10518 GCA_963925625.1 uncultured Psychrosphaera sp. | reverse complement strand
ATGAATACGCGTATTCAGGTTGAGCACCCAGTAACAGAAATGGTTACCGGCGTTGATTTGATTAAAGAGCAACTTCGCATTGCGGCAGGTCAGCCTTTATCATTCACTCAAGATGATATCCAAATCCGCGGTCATGCTGTTGAGTGTCGTATTAATGCTGAAGATCCAAAAACATTTGTTCCATGCGCGGGTGAAATCAAACGATTCCATTCTCCTGGTGGACTAGGTGTACGTTGGGATTCGCATATTTATACGAACTACAAAGTACCACCTTATTATGACTCAATGATTGGCAAGCTAATCACTTACGGCGAAAACCGTGGCATAGCAATCAAACGTATGGAACATGCACTTAATGAAATCTTAATTGAAGGCATTAAAACTAACATTCCATTACAACACGATATTATGTCTGATGAGCATTTCCAAAATGGTGGAACTAATATCCACTACCTAGAGAAAAAACTAGGCATGAGCTAAAGAAAAAAACCGGACATTACGTCCGGTTTTTTATTGCACGTTTAAATACTAGGTTATGGACGTGTTCCAACGGGGCGATTTTCTAACTCACCTAAATGTTCCAGATCGTTATTTAATGCATCTTTTATGGCAGCAGAAAATACTTCTTCATAAAAATAGACTAGTACCTGTAACCAAATGCCACCAGTTACTTCATTCGTTTCTTTAACAGTTAATGTTTTCATAGTAATTCCTTTGACGTAAAGTCAGGTTAGTTAAGAGATTATCAAGATTGATAATCGAGTTGTTTAATGACTCGCGGTTCCGTTCAAGTCTGCTAGTCATTAAATTGGCTACCCCTAAAAGTTAGGGATGGGTAATTGATTAAACATAAATAAAACTAATAAAGTCAGTGCATTAAACAAGCTTGAGTAAAATACATTAGTAACTAATGATCTGTGTTTTATATAAAGCGAAAATAATATAAAGCCTAAACAAAGATGTAAAACTGGCGACCCCACCGCAATTATTTTGAATATCATGGTCGATATCGCGGATATAAACGCCGTTATCCACATTGGTAGACTTAACTGCTCTGCAACATTGACCGTTACAGTTCGGCAAATAAACTCTTCAATTAATGGCAGCAATAATACAAACACAGCAAAAAATGCAGCTGGGCCGAATTTTTCTAAGCCTTGATTAATCTCCATTGCATAGTCTGTAATGGGCGCGTCTACAAAGTTGTTCATCAATAATCCAATGCCAAAAGTTAGGCCTAAAATTACGACGGTTGTGAACAAATAATCCCATTGTAGAACGGGTTTTAGTCTCATTATCTTTTCCATAAAAACTGTCCTTTCTAATTTCAATTAATGTGTATACTGAACTTATCCAACGACAGTTGGTTAGTTAAGAGCAACAACTAGTTGTAATTAATGGCCGGCTTGTGTGTTCCGTTCAAGTCTATGCAAGCTGGCTACTTTCAATCTGAATTAAGCTATTCATAAATCTTTCCAGTGCGTTCCAGCCAAATATACCGGGCAAGTTAAAATCTAATTTAGGTTGGTTTGTGAGGTAAGTAAGCAAAGCACTTGCACTTAAGAACGAATACTTGTGACCTTTCTTAAAATGCTCCACAACAAAAGATTGCGTCAATGGCACAAAATAACACTGCATTTTTATGTTTTTGAATATAAAGGTGTGCACTAAGCTATCTTGTTTGTCGAACACCCAAGTGGCACACTTTTCGTAGGCATTGAGGTGCTGCGACAGTTTGTCCGACTGCCTATTCTTTAAAGTATTTTCAACAACGGTATGTACGGCCGATTGACTAAAGACTTCAGCAAAATGAATCTTTCTTAATGAGGTTATTGCAAACTTAAGCACTAAACTCTTCGCTGTATAATGTTGATGCTCAGCATTAATGATTGACTGAAGCAGCTTTATTGAAGGTGTTGAGGAAGTTTCTACCGTTAAAACACCAGCAAAGGTCTCCGTTAAAAAATCTTCTAATGTCGGTTTGTTAAAACAATTACTTTGTTTTTTGTTTAAAGACTCTATTTCTTTGAGTACTAATTTTTTTAACGAACCATACTCATGATGAGGTGCCTCATTTTGGTTAATACCAAACAGAGCCGGTAAGTGAAATAAACGAAACTCATTATAAAGCGTGTGATAAAAATCGAGTAATGGTGCCGTTTCAATCTTTGTTTTGTTAAAGGTATTGTAATAACAAACCCATTTTAGAAAGATTGATACAGAGGCATCGCTTTCACTCATGAGTAACTCATGGATGTTTGAGTCATTTGACAATGATTTAAGTGCAAAAGAAGCGCTGGAAAGGTTTTGCCAATGTCCTTCAATAGAGAAACCTTCCGGTTGAGGCTCTCCATGTTTAATCTGATGTAGATAACTAAAAGCAAATTGATTGGCGCAATTACGCAGAGCACTATTAATGGCTTGTACAAAACGCTGATCGGATTTGATATGTAATTTTAATTCACGTAGAGCATTCTTTATTTTGAAAGCTTCAAGTCGACGTTCTGCTGGGCTTTGATTGCCTTTAGGCGACGACTTAATAAACATGGAAGGGCTTAATGAGGTGGCTTTAATAGCTATCGCATTGTGTTGGCTATAACCTGAATTATCCTGTTCTTTTATCTGTAAAGGCTGATTTAAATGATTAATAGATTCTATTTTAACCGTGCCAACAGGTAAGATTTGACCCAGAATAGACGTAAAGATAGCGTCCTTAACGGCGATTATAAAAGGAACCTGGGTTTTAACCTGCGGTAAATTGCCAACCCCATTTAACTGAAAGTCTAATGAGGTAGCAATCGGCATAGAATCTGACGTTAACGCTATACTGTTTAAATTGAGTTGTAAGCCAGATTCAGCGATCAAATTGTGTTCCATGAGTTTTCCTTTGTTAAGTTACCCCACAAAACCGCTGATGCGTGGGGAAGAAAACTTCAAAGGTAGATGACATTATTGTGAGCCACGCTATGAAGTTCTTAATATTAACAATAGGCCAAAAAACTCAATCGTCACCTGAACTTAGGTCCAGATTCTGCAATTCGAATGTGTTTTATTTCCATAGTCTCTTCAGTATTAAGTCGGTTAATAAGTTCGATCTTATTTTTCACCTTTAATTTTTGGTAAATATTGCCGCAATGAAACTTTACGGTGCGTAAACAAATGTAAAGCTGTTCGGCAATATCCTTTTGGCTTTCGCCTTTGATAATATGAAGATATACCTCTCTTTCTCTTCGAGATAAGTGATCGGCATTAATTTTATTCATGTGTTGTCCTTTTAAGGTTGGGTGTTGGATTTGGTTATAAAAAATCACGTGTCACATCCCTGAAACAAGATGGCGTTAGCTCAAGTACACGATCGGCTTGTTTTATCGTCTCTACTCTGTGTGCGATAAATATTTTAGTGATCTCTAAACTTTTTAAAGATTCATTAATTTGAGATTCAGTTTTGACATCTAAATGTGATGTCGCCTCATCTAAAAATAACATCGTAGGGTTTACATATAATGCACGCGCTAATAAAAGGCGTTGAATCTGACCACCCGATAACGACCCGCCCATTTCGCCAATATGCGAATGGTAAGTCATTGGCATCGATAGAATATCTTCTTCAATGCAAGCGAGTTTTGTGCAACGAATAACCTGTGGCATATCAATTGGGTTTGAAAAATGGGCAATGTTTTCTGCGATAGAACCCGACAACAAAGAGTCATTTTGCATCACGCAGGCTGTCTGCTGACGAATGTTGTTTAGGCCTATGAGTGATGTTTTCTGGAAACTAGGCTGATCACTAACACCAAAGGATATATCACCATCGGTGTGTTCTAATAAGCCCACTAATACTTTTAAGAATGTGCTTTTACCCATGCCAGATTTACCGACAATGGCGATAGATTCTCCGACTTGTATATTTAGCGACAATCTTGTAAATATCGGCTTAGTTTCCTGAGGATAAAAGAAGCTAAGTTCGTTAATATGAATCGCACCGGTTAGTCGATGCGGCAAAGACACTTTGTTCGTTACGCCAGGATCAGGCTTAGTTAACGCAATGTCACTAATGCGTTGGAAATGTAAACTTAACATTCTGAATTCAATAAATGTGTCGATCAGTGACGAAAAGCGACTGGTGACTTGGGTTTTATAGGCAATAAACGCCGTTAACATGCCTAACGTAAACGGCACGGAAGTACCTGAATTAATTACATATCCTGCGCCAAGGTAAATCACTAGTATATTTTCTAAACCAAACAACAAGCCATTGGAAATTGAAAACTTGAGCTGCAATTGTTCCAACTTCACTTTTTGATTTAAAGCAGCTACAAACTTATTGAGCCAATTTGAGCGGCGCTTTGATTCTAATGCCATTAACTTGATACTTTGAATGCCTCGAACCGACTCCATAAAGTCACTCTGTTCTGTAGCAATAGCCTGTATGGCTTGTTCAGAACCGCGTTTAAAAGGCGAATACCACAGCATTCTAGAAGTAAAATAAATACAGATAGTGATAACTACAACCAATGCAAGTTGAGCATGATAATAAAACAATAGGATTAAGGTGGTAACGGCCATCAGTCCATCAATAAAGGCCTCCACCATCTTTTGGGCGACCATACGTTTAATTTGTTCAACGGATTGAAAGCGAGAGATTACATCAGCCACATGACGTGATTCGAAGAAGCTAAGTGGTAAAGACATTAGATGCGTAAACAGTTTTTCAGTTAACTGCTTGGCAACCGAATTACCGAGGTGGATAACGGCAAAACCACGTAATGCTTGTAAGGATTGTTGAAACAAAACAATAAAAGTAAAGCCTGTAGCAAGTACAAATAATAAATCCTGATCAAAGGAAACTAACACGTCATCAATAACGGTCTGCATATACATGGGCATTATTAGTAGGAATACCTGAAGCATTAAAGACATGATCAATATTTGAATTAGAATGGATGTTAAACCACGAAAATGCGGCAAAACCTGTTTAAAGGTTAAGGTGTCGTCAATTGATTGGGGTTGAAAGCTTTCTGAGGGAGTTAACTCCAGCGCTACGCCCGTAAAGTGCTCAGCAAACACCTCAATAGGCATTGTAAGTTTGCCCTTTGCAGGATCAAATACCGTTAACCCTTTGCTAGAAACATGACTTAAAACCACAAAATGATTTAGATCAAAGTGCGCGATGCATGGCAAGTTAAGTTGGCTGACTTCCTCGAGTGATAACTTTAACGCTCTGCAGTTAAAATTTAGTACACCAGCAATATCAATGATTTGCTTAAGGTTCATACCTTTCAATGATTGCGGAAATTGCTGCCTTAAGCTGTTTAAACTTTGTTTATAGTCATGGTGATTGGCAATCATCGCAACTGAAGCTAATCCACATTCTGCAGCCTCTGCCTGCATTATTATTTTCATGTCAATTACCTAAGTGCGCTAATAAATGGTTCAAATAGCCACTCAGCCAATGTTCTTTTTGAAATAACAACATCAGTAGTAAATGTCATTCCTGAATATAAAGGCAGTTGTTTATTACCAACTGATATGAACTGAGACGCCAAAACGGCGGTGGATTGATAATATGGTTCAGGGATGCTGATTTTATTAGACGTGTCTTGGGTGTTAATTAGGCTTTTAGAAATAGACGTCAATGTTGAAGGCATAATGCCGTATTGTTGAAATGGAAAGGCATCAAGTTTTAGTCTTGAAAGATCGCCGGTACTCACTAAACCAATCGCCTTTGCGGGAATAAATAAATGTGCAATAAGCTGTGAGTCTAAAGGAATAAGGCTAGTGAGGTACTGATTCTGAACCACTTCGGTACCAGTATTAATAGTTATATTTGAAATAGTACCGTCAATTGTTGCAGTCACCATTGAAGACTGAGTTTGCAACTGTTGCGATAATTGTTGTTCTACATTAATGACTTGTAAACGAAGCTCTTGGATTTGTTTGTGGTGATTAACATGGAGTTGAGAAATTTCAATTTGAAGTTGTTTGATATCATTAGATAATTTTGCTTTTTTTGCATCTACACCATTCAATTGATGTTTAAGTATCAGCCATTTATCTAGTGCGGCATGCTTCTCAGTTTGATTCAATAAGAGCTGCTCAGACAAGCTATTGTTTGACTTTACCTGCTCATTTGAAAGCGCTATTCGTTTAGCTAAAAGTGCACGTTCTTCCGTTAGAAATGAATATTGGTGCTGTGTGGACTGTAAGTTCTCTTTAAGTTTTGCCGTTGAGGCTTGCAGTTGTGGTGATGCGCTTGCTAAAAGCATATTTAAGGCGCTTTTTTTCTGCGCCAGTTGCGCGTTAATGACAGTGTTATTATTTAAACCTGTAGCGAGGTAGTTGGTTTTTATGATTGAGAATAAAGGTTGACCTATTTTTACCTTTTCGCCTTCCTTAACAAATATTTGAGAAACTGTACCCGTTAAAGGCGAATGATATTCTATAATTCCTGCACTAGGCTGAAGCACACCACGGAACGTTAATTTTTGATTGTATTCGCCGACAAAAAGGAACACGACAAAACAAATAAACAAACTCGCAAAAAATATAAATAACGAATCAACAGAGACTCGACGAGAAATATTTACTTCTCCCCAGATATACTTTTGTTGTTTAGTAATTACCTGCTTTCTAAAAAGTGGCATTTCTTCGTCCTTGAAAAAGCCTTTAATAAAGTAACTTCATGTTGACTAAAGGCTGTAAAATCGTTTATCTGCGGTGAGTATTACCTTTTGCGGGTTGAATGTAAAACATAATAGGGACAGAACTAGTCCCTTTGTACATTGATGATAACAGAGTTTTGTTGGCCAAAATGGTACAGGTAGTCAATACCCATAACTCATCCAAGTAGAAAATTATTCTTTCCACTGCGTATATAAAGTTTATTGTTTTGTTCAAAAACTAGACTGTTCTCAGCAGTTACCCATTGATAAAACACATTTCGGTGAATTCGCGCTTTTAGACCTCGAATGACTTCAACGTAGAGTTTGGGCTCGCCGTTTTCTTTAGTTAGGTTAATTAGAGGATTTGTTTCGCCAAGCACAAGCTGGTGGCCTAAGTTTGTGGTAAGCATTATTTGAGAGTCTTGTTCGTGCCATTCAGTAATAACAAAAGGAGCGTCTTCCACTTGAATACGAACTTTCTCTGCAGGGGTTTTTAAAAAGTATTCCGTAAGGCCTTGCTCTGTCGTTTCAGTGATCAACACCGACGCAAACAACTTAACCATTGTTAGTCGGCCAATAGGCGAACCCATATAAAACCAGCGACCATCCGCTTTAATTTCCATGTCCATGTCGCCACAAAAACGCGGGTTCCATTTATCGAAGGGAGGCGAAGCCATAAGGTCGTATTTTTTTTGATTTAACTGAGCAGAAAGATTTTGTAAGTCCATATCACGACACTTTTAGTTAATGATAAACTATGACGGTAAGTATACGACGTTGAGAGCATTTTCGTGAAAACATATTCATATCAGTTAGAAGAGCACATTCTGAAGATTACGCCAGAACCAGATTGGGATGACTTTAAAGACTTTGTCGCGCAGTTTATGAGTGAACAAGGGGCAGAAATAAAAGCGTCAGATTACGGCATGGACCGTCATCAAATAGATTATGAACTAGACGGAAAGCGCTTTTTAATGCATTACGAACATTATACGCAATCCGTCTGGATTGAACCGCTAGGCTAAGTAGTTACTTTTTCTCAGTCTGTGATTCAAAAGCTCTTTTAACAAAGTTTGGCAAAGCCTGAGAAGCGATGTGCATTTCTTCATTGTAATATTGCAATGCAGCGTCTTCGCCCAAAGCCTTAGCATCGGTTTCGCGGAAGCCATCAAAGGTACCGGTTTTTCTTGCTAACGTGCCGCTCCACCAACCTGATGGGTAAATCATTTGCGGAAAGTTTACATGTTGTAATGCACTAAAGCCCACATCTAACATGGCTTGTCGCATATCTAATAACAGCGGTAAGTGCAGAAGAGGAGATTCGCTTTGTTGGACAAAAATGCCGTCGTCACGTAATGCACGTAAACAATTTTTGTAAAACGCATGATTAAACAAGCCTTCACCAGGACCAACAGGGTCTGTGCTATCAACAATTATGATGTCGATAGAATTGTCCGCTGCTTCAGCCATATATTTGATACCGTCATCAAACATAATCGTTGCGCGAGGATCATCATTTGATTCACATAACTCAGGGAAAAACTCCTCAGCCATGTCAGTAACCACTTTATCAATATCAATTTGATGAACCGTTTTAACGCCTTTATGACGTAATACTTCACGCAACGTGCCGCAATCTCCACCACCAATAATAACGACATTTTTTGGATTAGTGTGAGAGAACATAGCAGGGTGGCTCATCATTTCATGATATAGAAAATTCTCACGACTTGAGACCATCGTACAACCGTCTAACATCATTAGATTGCCAAACTCTTCCGTTTCAAAAATTTCTACTAATTGAAAGTCAGATTGTTTACTGGCTAGTTTGCGTTTGATTTTAATGCCAATCGCGGCGCCATTATTAATTTCATTACACCATTCGTCATTCATTAAAGATGGTGTAGAAGTTTGCTGAGTAGTCACCCATGTCTCCAAAATAATTAAATGCGTTTAATTAACGTACAATGTGTATATAACGAGTTATTTTCGTTGAAAATCGTCGTTTGCGCAATTTTTACTTTTTGTTTGCAGACATTTTTAGGATAAAATGCGGCTTAATTACCAGGTCTTCTCTATTAAGGGTTATTCATGCCAAATTCGGCAGTTCAATTTTCAAAAAAAACTTACAACGTAAAACGTTGGAGTGAAGGTTATGTCGATATTAACGACAGTGGCGAGTTATGTGTAAATCCCATGAGCAAACCAGGTGCGACAACAATAAATCTTGCAACGTTAACTGAAGAGTTACAAAACGAAGGATTAACCCTTCCTATACTTGTTCGTTTCACAGATATTTTAACGCATCGAGCTTCTTCTTTAATAACGGCTTTTACTAAAGCAAAAAAAGAGCGCGAATATACAGGTAAATACACCGCCGTTTATCCTATTAAAGTGAACCAGCAATTTTCAGTAGTGCAGAAGCTTGTTTCACACCCCTCAAATAAAGTAGGTTTAGAAGCGGGCAGTAAACCTGAATTAATGGCCATTCTCGGTGTATCAGATACGCCTTTAACCGTTGTTTGTAATGGTTATAAAGACAGCGAGTTCTTGCGTTTATCTTGTATTGGTCAAGCAATGGGTCATAAGGTTCACGTTGTCATTGAAAAAATGACGGAAGTGGACGCCTTAGTCGAAGCGGCTAAAGAGATTGGTTCTATGCCAACCATAGGCATTCGTATTCGTTTAAACTCAATCGGTAAAGGCAAGTGGCAAAATACCGGTGGAGAAAAAGGTAAATTTGGTTTATCAGCAAACCAAGTATTACAAGTTGTGCAAAAGCTCACAGATGCGGGCCAGTTAGAGCACTTAAACTTAGTTCATTTTCATATAGGCTCTCAAATTGCCAATATCAGAGACATTCACAATGCGATACGAGAGTGCGCTCGTCATTATGTTGAGCTTCGTGAACTAGGCGTTCCAATTACCATTATCGATGTGGGCGGCGGTTTAGGCGTAGACTATGAAGGCACAGGTTCTCGAAGTGCTTGTTCAATGAATTATACGATGACTGAGTATGCTAAAAACGTTATCACGCCAATTGCAGAAGCCTGTGAACAATTTGATTTACCACATCCAGATATTATTACTGAGTCAGGCCGTGCAATGACCGCGCACCATGCAATGTTAATTACCGATGTTATTGATGTTGAAAAAGCGCCTGTACCAGATTCAATTGACGCGCCTGACGAAGAAAGCCCGACCATTATTCAAGAGTTATGGCGTTCATATCAAATGATTGACCGTCGCCATGCATTAGAGTCTTTCCATGATGCAGTACATTTGTTTGCCGACGCACATCAACAATATGTTGTTGGGTTAATAAGCCTCAAACATTGGGCTAAAGTTGAACAGCTTTATTTTAAGATATTAAGCCTTGTACGCGACAATCTTGATCCTCGTTCGCGTTCACATCATGAAGTATTAGATGAAATAAATGAAAAACTAGCGGACAAATTGTTTGTTAACTTTTCTCTGTTTCAATCCTTACCAGATGTCTGGGGAATTGAACAAATATTTCCAGTAATGCCTATTAAATATCTTAACCAGCCATTGGTTAATCGCGCCATTATTCAAGATATTACCTGTGACTCTGACGGCCAGATTCGTCAATATGTTGATGGAGCCGGTATTGAAAGTACCTTACCGTTGCCTGCATATACAGAACACAATGACTACCTTATTGGCATGTTTATGGTGGGCGCATATCAAGAGATTTTAGGAGACTTGCATAACTTGTTGGGTGATACCAATACGGTTCATGTGTCACTTAAAGAAGATGGGACGATAAACTACGAGCAGATTATTGAAGGTGAAGATGTGGCGGATGTTCTCGACTATGTGCAGTTCAGCGCTG
>CAWUUQ010000209.1:0-6283 GCA_963925625.1 uncultured Psychrosphaera sp. | reverse complement strand
TTGTAAACTTCAACCCAACAATCGTTTTCGAATTTAAACTCAACACGCATGAAGTCTTCGGTACTAGCTTCACCACTTTCAGCCATTAGCTTTTTTTGTGCTTCACTAAGAACCATAGGTGATTGCACTGTTTGTTCTACCGTCGCAACGTTCCTGTCAGGTTCATTAGACTTTTGTTTTAACGTGCTTTCTTTATAGGTTTGAGCTGGCACAACGGCTTTAGGTTGATCAACAAAACTCTCATCGGAATTAACGTCGTTAACGCTACTATCTTGTACTTTGTCGTCTTCGGCACTTTGTTTAATTTCTACATTATCAATACTTTCAGAGTTTTCGCCAACGGGTGGTAAATCCGTGTACGTCATGCCGTCCTGAGGTTCACCTTCAATTTTGGTTGGTACTGACATTTCTACGGGAGTGCTGTCAGATGATGTTTCAGCCAATGGCGCAAGCATCTGCATTCCCGTTGTTTGGAACCACCAAATAACTAAAGCTAACCCTAAAATAGAGGCAAATAACCAACCAATTAATACTAAACGGCGTTCTATTTTTATGCGGCGACTTCTACGAGAAAAGGACTGCATGTCTTTAACATCAGGTTTGCTTGCGGCAGTTGTCTCAATATGAGTTAAAACTGCACTCTCTTCAATTCCTACTTTTTTAGCATAAGAACGAATGTAACCTCGAACAAAAGTCACTGGTAAATGCTCAGGTAGTTCATCAGCCTCAATGGCCTCTAAAACTTTTAATGGCACTTTTAATTGTGTTGCTAAGTCCTCAAGGCTAATCCCTTTTGCCTGACGTGCATTTGCTAAAGTTTGGCCCGCAGTAAACTGAGTTGATTCGTTTGTTTGTTCTGCTTTTGGATTCTCTTCATTCATTATTGATACTGCTCCGGATTAACTTTCAATAACTTGGTCCCTGCGGCGATAACACCTTCTGATGTAATCTTATTCCACTCCATTAGGTTCGCAAGATCAATGTTAATTGCTTGTGAAACACTGCTTACTGATTGGGTTTTCATAACCGTATAATAAATATCTGGATTAGCGACAAAGAGTTTTTGACCGACAACTAGACTTGCCTTCGGACTTAAATTATTCCAAGTGATTAACGCATCCAATTTAACATTATAGTTTTTTGAAATTTTGTATAAGAACTCGCCGGATTTAACGGTATGAGTAGGTATTGTTAAGTCTGGTAAGTCTATTTTTAAAGGCTCACCTAACTTCTCATTTTCAGCTTGCTCTTTTACTGAAGAATACCAGTCAGGATCGGCGACCATAATTTTTTGGCCTGTTTTTAACCACCCATCACTGTCGAGACCATTCCAACTTAATAGTGCGTTTAACTCGATGCCAAACATATTGGCAATATCTGAAACTTCTCTTTCAACTTCAATGGTATAAACAGGATCAGGTTTAGAAATAAACAACGTTTGACCTATCGTCAATTCATCTTTTGATAAAGCATTCCATTCTTTAAGCTTAGACACTTTAATATTAAATTTAACAGACACACGATAGAGACTGTCACCACTTTGAACTTGGTAAGTTGGTACAATAACATCTACCAATTCTGGCGTAACATAAACTCGAGTGTTATTCGTGCTTGCCCTATCGTTGATGACCTTAGAAGGTTGTACCTTTTTCATTAGTACTTCCTCTTCAGGCAATGGCGCTTCTTTCTGAATTGCGACTGTCGACTGTACCATTTCAGGAATGGTTACCGACTCTGTATCCGTTAATGGCTTTGAGAACATTTCTACTTTTTGTTGTAACTGCTCCGCAAATTCCGCTTTACTAGAAACTTCCTTTACCGCAGTTACTATGCTTTCTGGCAATGCCAAAGCAACCTTTGGTAAAGATCCCGCAGGTTTAGATGATGCCTCTGAGCTTTCAGTATTTTTCTTATATGTGGTTTTGTTGTATGGCGAACGAGGTGATTTACGCACAATTTTAATTTGTGGTGTACTGCCAGTTCTGGTTGATTGATACTTCAATCTTAGCTGTTCAAATTCACTATTTATGGTCTGATTTGACGTAATTAACTGAGCTTCATTACTATCTGGAAACTCTAAAACAATTTGATCTGCGTATTTATTTGCTTGGGTAAAACGGCCTCGTTTGTTTTCAATGATGTGACCTAACATAAGGCTTCTAGGAGTACTAATCGCCATTTTCTGATAACGGCTGTAGTAGTCTAATGAAGAAACTAAGTCTCCCGTTGCGTATTTGATACCCGCTAACGATAACAAGCTATATGGGCGGCCTGGGTTATGCTTATAAGACATCTCAAAGTATTCTTGAGCTTGCAAAACTTTATCATTAGATAATGCACAAATTGCTAAGTTTTCGTAACTGTCAGCAGCGCGGGTATATTTTGAAATACTGATGGCACGTTTAAAATAAACGGCCGCTTTTTCTAGCTGGCCCGCTTTACATAAAAACGTACCGTAGTTATTTAAGGTATTAGGATTTTGAGGCTCTAAGTCTATAGCCTTTAAGTAGTAGTTTTCGGCGATATCCATTTCGCCAACTAACTCATAATAATAGCCAAGACTAAAATTTACATCGGCTCTATTGGGACTGAATGCTAATGCTTTCTCAAGATTAAATTTAGCTTGTTCAAAGCGATTATTTTCTAGGTAACTTAACGCCAAAATCAACCGTGTTTTGGCGGCTTCATCTCTATCAAAATCAAAACTACGTACTTGTTTTTTTGAATCGATAAATGTCTTTTCAGTTACACACGCTGATACTAAAGATAAGCAGCAGAGTAAAAATAGAATTCGTCCCATAACTCACTTCTTTTTGTTAGTTAGTCATTCTTAACTAAACTATTTTGACTGATATTGAATCACCTTTCATCTGTTTTTTTAACAAACGTTTTGTACGATCCACAACATCGCCAACTAGTTGTCCGCACGCGGCATCAATATCGTCACCACGAGTCCTTCTTACAATACAGGTATAACCTTCTTCTTGCATTACTTTTGCGAAGCGATCGACACGACTGTTTGAGGATTTTTCGTATGGTGCGCCAGGGAACGGGTTCCACGGGATAAGATTTATTTTAGACGGTGTGCCACGTAGCGTTTCCGCTAATTCGCGAGCTTGTTCCATTGAGTCATTAATACCATTTAGCATTACATACTCAATAGTCACTTCTTTGTTTGCTGTCGAACCATCGATGTAACGACGACAAGACGCTAGGAATTCTTGAATATTATATTTTTTGTTGATTGGAACGAGAATGTCGCGCAATTCATCATTTGGAGCATGAAGTGATATCGCCAATGCAACGTCTATTTTTGTCTTTAATAAGTCTAAGGCCGGAACAACACCCGAAGTACTGATCGTTACACGACGTTTAGATAGACCAAAAGCAAAGTCATCCATCATAAGTTCCATCGCAGGAACAACGTTTTTAACATTTAATAACGGTTCGCCCATACCCATCATAACGACATTAGTAACAGCACGATTGGTAGACTGACCATCCCAACCTATATCTTGTACAACACGCCAAACTTGGCCAATAATTTCGCCTACGGTTAGGTTTCGATTAAAACCTTGCTGTGCGGTGGAGCAAAACGTACATTCAAGTGCACAACCTACTTGAGATGAGACACATAACGTTCTGCGTTCTCCATCTGGAATCCAAACGGCTTCAACTTCTTGGCCGCCCTCAAGAAGTAATGCATACTTGATTGTACCGTCAGATGATTCTTGGCGAACATTAATTTCAGGCGCTCTAACATCACATTTTTCTGCCAGTTTTGCGCGTAATGCCTTTGAAAAGTTAGTCATTTCAGAGAAGTCTGTTTGACCCATCTGATAAATCCACTTTATGGCTTGGTCAGCACGAAATGGTTTTTCGTTTAATTCGTCTTTAAAGAACTGGCGAAGGGCCATTCGATCATAATCCAACAAATTGAATTTTTTCTTTGCTGGTTTAACTTGAGTAGGTATTTCGTTTTGACTTGGTGTAACAGTATCTACAGACATAGTGACCTCGATGTAGCTTGTATCGTTATTAAGATGCGTTATTACACGCGTACATATTTTTGGCGCTATGTTTGGCGCTATAGCAAAAATACAAAAGGACCTTAGCTAGCTAAAGTCCCTTTTATTTCTAGAATTAACTAGAAAGTTCTAATCTGCAAAAATTAACGAGTGCGGTTGCAAAGTTCGTCAGCAGAGAAGAAGTATGCGATTTCACGTGCAGCAGACTCAGGAGCATCTGAACCGTGAACAGCATTTTCATCGATAGAAGCTGCATAGTCAGCACGTAAAGTACCCGCTAATGCTTCAGCTGGGTTAGTTGCACCCATGATTTCACGGTTTTTAGCAACTGCATTTTCGCCTTCTAACACTTGAACCATAACTGGACCAGATGTCATGAAAGATACTAAAGCGCCAAAGAAAGGGCGTTCGCTATGTTCAGCGTAGAAGCCTTCAGCTTGCTCTTGTGAAAGGTGTACCATTTTTGATGCAACGATACGTAGACCAGCAGATTCGAAACGGTTGTAGATAGCACCGATTACGTTTTTAGCTACTGCGTCTGGCTTAAGGATTGAAAAAGTACGTTCTAACGCCATGGTTAAACTCCAGTTTATTAAAATTAAGGATTCTAAATTCAGGGCGCGAATTATACGCGAAGTTTTGTAAAAAAAATATCTTTGTGTCTATTTAACCTGCGATTACCTAATTAGAAATTATCGAAAAATGAACCATACTGTAACCAGACTTAATAAAACACATACTAATTGGTTAATTCTTATAAGTAATTTATAAGGAACTAATAGGTAACCTAAGGGAACCTTATGCCGGGAGCCATGTTTATAACAGATGTACTCAAACTGTTAAAAACCAAATACCAAGCTTTGATTGTCGATGCTGAAACGTTTTTCGAAGAATTTGAAGATGTTTACCTCGTTTATGATAAAGAACTGGCTCGCACGCGAGAAGTTAACAAACAGCTAGATATGATCATCGCCTTTAAAAAAGAGCATGGATATTACCCGACGATTAAAGATCAAGATGATACCAAACAGTATGTCTCTGAACTGCAAAACATTCGATTTCATGCACAAGAAATATTAGATTCCGTCGAGCCTAAAGTGCTTGGCGGTTTTCGCCGTCGAATGAGCATGGTGAATGAAATTGCCGACATTATTATAGAACAAACCACTCGTGATAAAGATGCTAATAAATTCCTAACCACTTTGGTATTAAGAGCCCCGTTGCCAAATGACCAGGCTCGTTGCCCAAGTAATGAAAAGAATAAACCTCTATTTATGGCCGCATTAAGTGTTTCATTATTAAAACAGCTAGTTAAGTATCATTTAATAGAAGACAAATACATTATCTCTAAAGTCCCTGCCATAAGGCCTGACGATGTAGATGATGAGATTTTGAATAACCATAAAGATGCGTTTGAGGAATACAATAAGGACGTTTTGCGTCCGCTAATTATTGCTATTATTTTGCACGAGATTGGCAGCTACAGCCATGAAGCTGATTTAATTTTTAAGGGCAAGCGATTTGGTACATTGTCAAACTCAGAGCGAAGAGATCTTATCAATATCACCATGTCATTAACTAAGCGATATTTAAAGTATGGCTTAGGTCAGCCAGACAAAGAGTCTTTTGATGTACAACAAGCTGCGGATTATAAAAGCGCTGTTCAGCGTTATAATTTTATGGAAACCATTCTAGATAATTACTTAAAATCAGAACATCCCGTTGGGAATCTATTAAGAATACCAATGATATACGCCTCTTTTTTATTATCGACCAAAACAAGCCATACTTATGCCTCCATCTATAAGGCTTATGACATCGTAAAGAGTGGTGTTACTAAGGGATTAATTTATGGCCCATTTGCGCAAGCTTTTCTTAAGATGGTGGGTCGATTTCCCCTAGGCTGCGGTATCTATTTTATTTCTAAAGATACTAATCAACCCGAAAAAGCAGTTGTGATAGGTTTAAACCCCAAAGAGCCAAATACAGCCATTGTTAAGCAGTTAACTCGACGACAAGTTAAATTTGAAGATCATACCCAGACCTCTGTTTCATATAAATACAATCTGTTAAACGAAGAGGCTCGTGAAAATTCCGATTTTAACGATGCTTATTATGAGAGTCAGTTTTCAAAAGGTTTTATTTGGAATCCCGCAGAATCGTGGGAACTAGAAATTGACCATTCTACTTTTTGGCGGCGTGACAATAGCACCCGTTCAAATTAAAAGTCGACTTTGCCACGCGCTTTTTTAGTA
>CAWUUQ010000208.1:0-39002 GCA_963925625.1 uncultured Psychrosphaera sp. | reverse complement strand
TTTTACGCATTTCGGCAGCGTGTTCCATCGTCCAGCCAGATGGCAAATAACCATTAAGTGGATCGTGAGCAGAGGTTTGGTCGGTCACTACGTCAGGTGTAATGCCTCGCTTTACGAGTTCTGGGAATACGTCGGCTGCATTGCCAAGTAAACCAACAGATATGGCTTGTTTATTTGCAACCGCATCGTCAATCATAGCCAGTGCTTCGTCTAACGAAGTTGCTTTTTTATCAACATAACCGGTGCGAATTCTAAAGTCGATTCTTGACTCATCACATTCAACAACTAACGCAGCATAACCAGCCATTGTCGCGGCGAGTGGTTGTGCACCGCCCATTCCGCCTAATCCACCGGTTAATACCCAACGACCAGACGCATCACCATTAAAGTGTTGTTTCGCCATGGCCACGAAGGTTTCATAGGTGCCTTGCACTATGCCTTGGGAGCCAATATAGATCCATGAGCCTGCGGTCATTTGCCCGTACATCATTAAACCTTTTTTATCGAGCTCATTAAAGTGCTCCCAATTAGCCCAATGAGGTACTAAATTTGAGTTGGCAATTAGCACTCTCGGAGCGTTGCTGTGAGTATTAAATACACCAACGGGTTTACCAGATTGTACTAATAATGTTTGATCGTCTTCTAGTTGATCTAATACTTCGATAATTTTGTCATAAGAAGGCCAATCTCTTGCAGCTCGACCAATGCCTCCATATACAACAAGGCTTTGAGGATGCTCAGCGACTTCTTCATCAAGGTTGTTCATTAGCATGCGTTTGGCAGCTTCAGTTAACCATGACTTAGCGGTGATTTTTGAACCGCGAGGTGCGCGTATTTTGCGTGATGAATCGTTTCTTAATTCTTCTATTTTTGATAATTCAACTTTTGAGTTCGTCATGACTGTCCTCGTTTTAAATGCTTCAAATGAGTTTAATGTTTGTTAGTCGTTGTTCTTTTTAATGATTATCTTTACGGATTTTTCTTAAAAGTAAGTTGGCCACCCAATCGGTAACTCGAGCCTGGATAAATTATGCGAGCAAAACACACAACACCCTGTTTACTTGATGTTCGTCTGATCAGTTGCAAACAAGGTTCTTGATTAAATAGTTGTAACCATTCACATACTTGTTCAGTGGGTGACACCGCTTCTATGGTGTGTCTTGCTTCTGTCAGTGGTGCAACTTTAGATAAATATTCGTGTGGGCTTATTTCAGTAAATTTTTGTTCTAAGTAGTTTGGCGCTGCGCTCGGGTTAATAAAACGCTCTTCAACCTGCACAGGTTTGTTATTGTCAAAATGCACAATCACAGAACGAAATACGTTACTATCAACGTCAACATCTAAAGCAATAGCGATAGGTGCGATGGCTTGAATGGTTTCTAGTTCTAATACTGTAGCGTGATAATCGTGGCCACGAGCTTTGATTTCATCGGCAATGTCTTTGATTTCAAACATTGAGCCTTGGCCTTTTAATGACGCAACAAAGGTACCAGAGCCTTTGGTACGATTGAGAATTCCTTGTTGGCTTAATTCTTCTAAAGCACGGCGCGCGGTCATGCGACTCACGTCAAACTCTTCAGCAAGTTTATTCTCCGACGGAACGAGTGCGTTCTCTTGCCATTCACCGGATTCAATTTTGTTTAAAATGAATTTTTTAATTTGCTCGAACTTTGCAGCCATGCTGGTCTACCATTGTTTGAATTGTTATATAAAAAGTGACACACTAAACCTGTATATACAACTTAAAATAATCGATAACATCTAATTTCGTCAAGGTTGATTTATGAATAATTCAGAAATACCCGTGCAAGCGTATGACTTAGTTATAAAAAATGTTCATTTAATTTCGATGGACAAAAATAATAATCCTCAGCCGTATGGATTGATCAGCGACGCTGCAATTGCGGTAACAGACGGCGAAATTGTTTGGTTAGGCGCATCAACCAAACTACCTGATAACCCTTGTCAGAATGTTGTTGATGGTGAAGGCAAATACTTGTCGCCAGGTCTTATTGATTGTCATACTCATTTGGTGTTTGCAGGCAGCCGCGCCAATGAGTTTGAACAAAGATTAAATGGTGTTAGTTATAAAGAAATATCAGAACAGGGCGGTGGCATATTAAGCACGGTTAAAGCAACACGCGAGGCGAGTTTTGAAGAACTTTTGGCTTTAGCTGAAGTTCGCGTTAAAACCTTAATGAAAGAAGGGGTGACGTGTATTGAAATTAAGTCTGGTTATGGCTTAAATACCGAAACAGAAATGAAAATGTTAAAAGTTGCACGTACTTTAGAACAATCATTTCCTGTTGAAATTCGTCGTACATTTTTAGGCGCGCATGCCGTTCCTCCAGAATTTAAAGACAACGCCGACGGTTATATTGATTATCTAATAGAAGATACTTTACCAGCATTAGTAGAGCACGATTTAGTCGATGCTGTTGATGGTTTTTGCGAAAACATTGGTTTCAGTCGTGAACAAATGGCAAAACTTTTTGACGCTGCAAAAAAATATAAACTGCCAGTAAAATTACACGCAGAACAGCTGAGCGACTGTGGTGGCACGGCTTTAGTTGCAGAACTAAATGGCCTTTCCGCTGACCATATCGAGTTCTTGACGGAAAAAGATTGTATAAAACTATCCCATTCTGAAACCATTCCTGTATTATTACCAGGTGCCTTTCATACTTTGTCTGAAACGCAGCTACCTCCGATTAAATTATTGCGAGAATTAAACGTTCCGATAGCAATAGGTAGCGATTACAATCCGGGGTCTTCGCCAATCTGTTCATTAAAACTAATGCTTAGTTTGGCCTGTACACATTTTAAGTTAACACCTGAAGAAGCATTAATGGGTGTGACAAAAAATGCAGCCAAGGCGCTTGGACTAGACAAAGTAGGCGAATTAAAAGTCGGTTATCAAGCTAACTTCTGTCTATGGGATATTGAACACCCTGCAGAGTTAAGCTACACCTTTGGGATTAACCCGTTGGCGCGAATGTGGATTCGTGGCCAAACCTGCTTTTTATAAAAGAATTATTTAACTCGTCGCTGTTTTTTAACGGTGTAATTACGAACAATCATTTTGGTGAAGTAAACATGACAACTACTATCGACTTAACTCGTTATGGCATTTTAGAGCCTACGGAAATTCTTCATAACCCGTCATACGAGACGTTGTTTGCAGAAGAGACTAAAGAAGGTCTTTCTAGCTACGAAAAAGGCACGGTAACAGAATTAGGTGCTGTTAATGTGAACACGGGTGTATTTACAGGCCGTTCACCAAAAGACAAATATATTGTTTTAGATGATGTATCACGTGACACCGTTTGGTGGAACTCTGAACAAGCGCCAAATGACAACAAACCTCTTGATCCTAAAGTATGGGATGACCTTAAAGGTTTAGTTTCTACTCAACTTTCTGGTAAGCGTTTATTTGTTGTTGATACGTTCTGTGGTGCTAATGAAAAAGTAAGCCTTAAAGTGCGCTTTATTACGGAAGTTGCTTGGCAGGCTCACTTTGTTAAAAACATGTTCATCCGTCCATCTGAAGAAGAATTAAAGAATTACGGCGAACCAGACTTTGTTGTAATGAATGGTTCTAAAACATCTAACCCAGACTTTGAAAAACATGGCATGAACTCAGAAGTATTCACCGTGTTTAACATGACTGAAAAAATGCAGATCATTGGCGGTACTTGGTACGGCGGAGAGATGAAAAAAGGCATGTTCGCAATGATGAACTATTACCTTCCATTACAAGGCATGGCATCAATGCATTGTTCTGCGAACGTTGGTAAAGAGGGTGACACTGCAATATTCTTTGGTTTATCTGGCACGGGTAAAACGACACTTTCTACTGATCCAAAACGTGAACTAATTGGTGATGATGAGCATGGTTGGGACGATGACGGTATCTTTAACTTTGAAGGTGGTTGTTATGCCAAGACTATCGACTTAGATAAAGAAAGTGAGCCAGACATTTATAAAGCGATTCGTCGTGATGCATTGTTAGAAAACGTGGCGGTTGATGAAAATGGCAAAATTGATTTCACAGACGGTTCATTAACACAAAATACTCGTGTTTCTTACCCGCTTCACCATATTGATAATATTGTTAAGCCTGTTTCTAAAGCGGGTCATGCGAAAAAAGTTATTTTCTTATCAGCGGATGCATTTGGGGTTTTACCTCCGGTATCAAAATTAACGGATGCACAAACTAAGTATCACTTCTTGTCAGGCTTCACAGCTAAATTAGCGGGTACTGAACGTGGAATTACTGAGCCTCAACCAACATTCTCAGCGTGTTTTGGTAAAGCGTTTTTAACGTTACACCCATTACAATATGCTGAAGTTCTAGTGAAACGTATGAATGACGCTGGCGCTGAAGCTTACCTGGTAAATACAGGCTGGAACGGTTCTGGTAAACGAATTTCAATTAAAGATACGCGTGCGATCATCGACCGCATTTTAGATGGTTCAATTGAATCGGCACCAACTAAAAATATACCTATCTTTAACTTAGAAGTACCAACGGAATTAGAAGGTGTAAATCCTTCAATTTTAGATCCGCGCGATACTTATGCGTCAGCGGACGAGTGGAATGAAAAAGCGGAAGATCTTGCTGGCCGTTTCATTAAGTACTTTGAGCAATATACAGACCTTGAAGACGGTGCTGAATTAGTTGCTGCAGGCCCACAACTTAGCTAAAGCTATATATGACCTAAAATAATTGAAGCCAGTCTATTAAGTGACTGGCTTTTTTATTTGTGTAAGTATTGCCAGATGAAAAACGAAAACGAAAACGAAAACGAAAACGAAAACGAGACAAAAACTCAAAACAAAACTTCAACTGAAACTACTTTCAAAACAACAGCGAAAGTGTCAGTTTTTGCTCTAATGATCTTACTAGCAGTGGCGACTGCTTTATTGGTTGTAGGCTTGTTTATGCCTATTATGACGATCAGCAAGTTTGTATTTTTTGATAACTCATTTTCTATTGCTTCAGGGATTTATGAGTTATTAAACTCTGGCAAAGTATTGTTGTTTATCTTTGTTTTTGGCTTCAGTATTTTACTGCCATTCATAAAAATTGCGTTGTTATTCAAAGTACTGCTAAATCTATATCGTAATCGAAAGCTAAACCTCGAACGTCCAGAGAATGAGGCTGATAGGTGCAATGGAAACTCAGTTGTTGATAAAAAGACAAAAAAACTTCTGACCTTAATGCATGATTACGGACGTTGGGCAATGTTAGATGTTTTAGTCGTGGCAATATTAATTGTTGTTGTAAAACTTGAAGCGATTGTTAGTGTCACAATTCACAGCGGCTTGTATGTTTTTGGTGGGGCAGTTTTACTGATTATCCTTATTACACAGTTGATAATAAAAACTCACTTCGAAAAGTGAGTTTTATAATAGTTCTATTAACCTAAGATGCTGTTAATGCCAGTAGGCACTTTCCAAGCTATCTTCTCTGTCAGGCAAGCCTTTTGATAAACGAGGTGAGCTTTGAGATAACACTTCAAAACTTACACGATTCGCATATTTACAGATTTGCGCCAATGACGAGTAAGACATTGCTGGAATTGCATGTTTACTAGATTCAGGTACGTTTAGTTTATGGAATACATTGGCGGTAATGTCATGAATAACTGCCGCTAATGCACCATCGCCCGCACCATTGGTATTTTTAATCTCATCAGGCCCGCCCATATAAGGCGCAATGTGAGAATATATTTTAATTGGATTTTTGCAGTTTTGTTTAAGAATAGGTCGCGAAAACTCATATTTATTAAATTCCGAAATACTGCCAGGCAACAATGGATATTGAGTTTTTCGTTTGTATTCTTTATCTGTGTAGCCTGCCATGTATAAACCTTGCGGTCCGGCAGTACACAATACCAAATCAGCCAAATCCAATGCTTTTTCTGCGGCGAGTAAAGGGTCGTCCGTACCAACTAAGGCTTCAGCTTCTTCTTCATTCATCGCTAACACTTGAACATGTTTTTTGATGAAGTCTCGCCACCACTGTGGTTTTTCTTCGATCATAAAACGAGTTCCCAATGTTAATACCACAGGAACTTGGTGTTTGTTTGCGTATTCGATTGCTTGCATCGCTGCTTTGTCGAGCGTATCGCCTTCAACACAACGTGTGAAGTAAGCACTAACAACAAATGACGATGCATTCTTAATGAGGTCTTCATCGATAAACTCTGGGGTGAGTCGATTCATTACTCCAGAGTCAATGGCAAACGTACGTTCACCATCTTCAGTAATAAGAGTAAATGCGCGTCCAATTGGGCCATCAACAGGTTGCAAATGCTGAAGGTCAACGCGAGAAGACGTATTACAAAGATAGCGATACGCGTAGTTGCCTACTTTTATATTCTCACTCATGACGCCATAAAGAACAGAACGATCGTCCGCTAATACCGAGTAATTATGCATGGTATTGCCAATCGTTCCGCCAGCATGCTGGTCGACGATCAAGTTATTTTCATAAATGATCTTGTATAACTTTTCAGCCAGCTCGCTCGAAACTAATTGAGACAATCCAACTTTAAGTTGAAATTGGTCAAGCAAATCTCGTGAGACATGCGCCTCGATATCAACAATGGTTTGATCCATCCCTACAACATAGGGATGTTTTAACTTACCATCGATTTTAATTTTATTAGTGACCGGATCTTTTTTCTCAACCGGAAAATAATGTCGATGTTTACGTCTACCAGGAAATCTCATAGCTCAACAGTGCAATAGAAAATTTGGCGCGCATTGTATGACATTTTGGTTACTTTATTAACCAATAGTTTGCTCTAATTTAGATTACTTTTATT
Source organism: uncultured Psychrosphaera sp. (assembly GCA_963925625.1). Lineage (GTDB taxonomy): Bacteria > Pseudomonadota > Gammaproteobacteria > Enterobacterales > Alteromonadaceae > Psychrosphaera. The sequence goes on along the minus strand of CAWUUQ010000208.1, from coordinate 32,166 downwards.
TATAAAGGCCTAAATGTTCTTTTGCATACGCTTCAAACTCTGTAAAGCCACCGATATGTGCTTGATCGATAAAGATTTGTGGTACTGTTTCAACAGGTTTTCCCGCAGACTTTTCTAGATCAGCTTTAGTGATGCCTTCAGCTTGAATATCAATATATCGATATTTAAAGTCTTCATTGTCGGCAGAGAGTTGCTCTGCGACTTCTTTTGCACGAACACAATATGGACAAGCTGGACGACCAAAGATTACTACAAACATAAATACCTCTTAATAGATTCTAGTTATTACTAATGATTCATTTTAACAAATTGAAATCTACGGTAAATGTAACAAAAACGATAGGGGCGATAGATTCAATTGATACTAAATATCGATATGCTTATTCAAAAATTTTCTTAAAAGCCAACAGTTTGTTTTATAAATAGAATAACAACAAAATCCCCCGACAACCTTAATTTTATTGAGTTTCAGCGCTACACGTCGTTTATTGTCGCCTATAATCATAGTTCGATAAATGAGGAGTGAATTATGATTACACGACCGGCAAAAGCGGCTGGAAAATTGTACCCTGCTGATGCCGATGACTTAGTGACAGACATTGCACAATTATTACTTTCTTTCCCAGCTGGGAAGAAGTTTCCTTATGGTTTAGTTGTCCCACATGAAAGTGTAAGCCTGTGCGGGCGTTACAGTGCTGCTGCTTTTCGTCATCTTTCCAAGCAAATTAACTATATAGACAATGTAGTTATAATTAGTGCGGCAAGGCCAAATGTAAAAGGTGTTGTGTTACCCATCTGTGATCAATTCACCACGCCTTTAGGATCCTTAAGCGTTAATAAACGTCAAGTTGAAAGCATGTCTTTGTTGCCTTTTGTACATCGCAATGATCGAGAGCATTTTGAGACATCCAAAATAGAAATTCAGTTACCGTATCTGCAAACTTGTTTATTAGAGTTTGAAATATTACCTGTGTTAATAGGGCAAATGTCTGAAATTGATATGGATTTATTTTTTAATAGTCTGCCTTCAAATAGGAGTACATTAATAATTCTCTCTATTGATGTGACACCAAAAAATATGTGCATCAATGATCCATTGGAAAAAGTGATTTTTAATAATTTTCGAAATTTTGTAAAAAGTATGAATAGAGAATTAACCTTAGCTGAGGCGGATATTACAAGTGATTACAAAACAAGTGGTTATAAAAATCTGCTACCCTTGTATGAGAGTTACATTGTGCACTAACGCACGACTAAATTTAACAGGGATTTAATTATGAGCAATGAGTTATCTATCAAGTCACCATGCGTTAGAAACTGCTGCTTAGACACCAATGATGTGTGTGTTGGGTGTTATCGTACGATAAATGAAATTATGGATTGGTCTTCAATGACATCCGAACAAAAAAATGAAACGTTGGAAATTTGTACAAACCGCCAGAGGCAAGATGACACAAAAAAAATGCACTTTTAGGTTTCATTTAGTGATCTTTCTTTAATTCTTGTGCTATTATACGTTTCGTCTTTAACGAGACTTATTAAATTGTTTGAAAGCTTCATGAATTATAAATACCTAGTACTCAAATTTTTAGTCGATTTTGAGACACGTGATCTTTACATAAGTGACATTGCAATTGATTAAACTCCGCAAAGATACAGCTGATACATGTGTATCAAAAAAATATTGAAATTTATATAGAGGTTATTATGTCTAAATCGACTGGTACAGTAAAATGGTTTAACGAAGAAAAAGGTTACGGATTCCTAACTCAAGACAACGGCGGCAAAGATGTATTCGTACATTTCCGTGCTATCGTTGGCGAAGGCTTTAAAAGCCTTAAAGAAGGTCAACCTGTGACTTTTGATGTTGAAGAAGGTCAAAAAGGTCTTCAAGCTGCAAACGTTGAAGCTAACTAAGTTTAGTCTTTAATAGTTTGACAAGAAGAGCGTTTAATACGCTCTTTTTTTATGTCTGAAATTTAGTTTATGCTGTTTTTATGACTAAGCGTCTCGTGGCAATCCGACTTTTACCGCTTTAATTAATCGTTTTAACTTTCTGTTATCTAAACCCGCTTGTTCTGCTTTTTTATGTTGCTCGGTCAATGCCCAATGAATGTGTTCATCAACCATGTCACCAAGCGCACCCAGTTTCTGCTTTAATTGTTCTACAATTACCAGTGAAAAAGGCGCATTTCCTAAAGCAATAGCAATATTTCTCATCCAACTGTTGTAACCAATTCGTCTTATAGGCGAACCTTCTGTTACCTTTAAAAAATACGTTTCTGTCCATTGCCATAATGTCAGCAAGTCTGGTTTATCTAGTTCATTTCTTGGTAGAAAGTCGGGTTGTTTAGAAATATCTGCATATCGGTTCCAAGGACAAATTAACTGACAGTCGTCACAACCATAAATTCGATTCCCCATGGCTTGTCTAAACTCAACGGGAATGGCCTCTTTTAACTCAATGGTTAAATACGAAATACATTTTCGGCTATCCACGACATATGGCTCAACAATGGCCTGAGTAGGGCAAATTGTGATGCATGCTACACAGCTACCACATTGTTCTCTAACAGGTTCATCACTAGGCAATTTAATAGGCAAAAACAATTCACCTAAGAAAAACCAACTGCCAGCATTTTCCGACAATAATAATGAATGTTTACCAGTCCAGCCGAGCCCTGCTTTTTCTGCCAAAGGGCGTTCTAATACTGGCGCTGAATCGACAAAAGGTCGAAATGCCATATCTGCATTATCAATCTCTTTAGCTATCAAATCGCCGAGCTTTTTCAACTGATTTCTTAATACCTTGTGATAGTCGCGACCAAGTGCATAACGGGAAATATAAGCATGTTCAGGAGCAGACAACGATTGGGCAAAACTCGCGTTTGGTGGCAGATAGTCCATTCTTACGCTAACAACACTTATGGTACCCGGAAATAATTCATCAGGCCTACAACGTTTTAAACCATGACGCTCCATAAAATTCATGTCACCGTGGTAGCCATTTTCTATCCAGCTTAAAAATCGCTGCTCTTGGTTCGATAAATCAATGTCACTAATTCCAACATGCTGAAAGCCAAGTTCTGCACCCCAAGATTTTATTTGTTGTGCGAGATTGTTGTATTTTACAGAGGTTTGAGTCATCAATTAGGCCATAATATTGGAACGTTTTTGATTGCTTTAAGCGAACTTTACCACTGAATTCACTCTGTGTTTACCTGACTTTTATGTGGATGTGAATAAATCACAAATTTGGTCTTTATTTTACCCATATTCAACCTAGATTTTACTGCAAATGAATAATAAAAAGGTATGATAGAGAAGTATATGAAACTAGTAGACACATAGTTTGTCATACTAATTGTGAGAATGTCGTTGTTAAAAAATATATTATTCAAAAGTTTAAAAACGTTGTGGGCTGTATTCGCCACGGCGGTAGTTTTGCTTGCGGTAATTATTAGTTTATTAAAGCTTACTTTACCGTACGCAGAAGATTACAAAAAAGACATCGAACAATTTTTACTGACCAATTACAATGCCGATATAAAAATTGGCAGTATTGGTGCTAGCTGGCAAGAGTTAGGCCCTTCAATCATCTTAAGTGATGTCACATTATCGGCTACACAAGAAACACCTCTCGACCTTAGTATTATTGAAACTAAAGTAAATATCGATTTTTGGAAGTCGCTTAAAGAACAACGACTTGTTACCAGTTCATTTTTGTTATCAGGTATTAATACTTACATTAATAGTGATGTGTTTTTTAAGGTTCGGCCGCAGTCTCAAGGTTCACAGTTGTTTGAGGGCTTAAGCCATTTATTCTTAACACAAGTTCAACAGTTTCAAGTCATCAATAGTACAATCATTGTTCAACACCAAGATGGTCAAAATCAAACGTTCCAAATTGACAATCTTGCGTGGGTTAACGATGGTAATCGCCACAGAGGACAAGGTGAAGTATTCATTGATGGGTTCTCAGATAACTCGTTAGTCATGCGAATGGATTTGTACGGGCAAAGAAGAAACGAAATATTCGGTCAGATTTATTTAGAAGCAAATCAAGTAGATATCACCCCGTGGCTTACTCAAGTGGTAGGTGAACATGTGTCTGTTGAGTCGACGGAAGGCAATTTCAGGATATGGAGTGACGTATCTGATGGTTTAGTTAAGCGAATTTTAATGGACGTAAATAACACGGGCGTTCGTTGGAAAAAGCAGGACGAAAATAAGTATTTGTTTATTGATAAAGCATTGCTTAAGTGGAAACAAACCAAGGAAAATTGGGCCTTGGTTGCTAACCAGATCAAGCTAAAAACAGAGTCTCAACAACCTGAACCTTTTAATCTCACCTTTACACAAAACAATAATCAGCTGAATTTGTTAGCTGCAGACGTTGATTTAAACGCAATTACTCAATTATTTTCACTGTTTTCTGCTACCAAAGAAACATCAATTCTTGCAGATACGGCGGTTAATGGTGTTGTTTCCTCTTTGCATGTTGTATGGCCTGAAACTAAGCCAATAATGGCTAAAATCAAAATTAAAGATTTTTCATTTTTACCACATTATGTTCCTAATCAAGCCTATGTTGGATTGTCGGGAATGGAACTGTCAGGTGCGTGGATTGGAGATCGCGGTAAATTTTCTTTGACGGGGAAAAACGGTCAGTTGGAAACAAAGGATACCTTTGCAAAACCAATTAGTTATCAGTCGTTAAACATTGAAACAAGTCTTAAATTGGTAGATGGCGACTTGAATGTAAAAGTACCTAAGTTATCTCTTAAAAATGAAGACATTAACTTAAATCTGACAGCAAAATATACGCAAGTAAAACCTGTAGATGGTTGGCATATCAATAATAAGCACTTAAGTCTTTATGCTGAAATTGAGGGTCCCAAACAAGGAGAGATACCTAACTATTTACCTAAGTATTTAATTGGCTCTGAAACGCATGATTATTTATTGCGTTCGATTCAGCAGGGGCAAGGTGCTCTAACTCAAGTGATTCTAGATGGTTCACCAACCGACATGCCGTTTGAAAAAGGCGAAGGCACTTTTGTCGTTAAGGCTCAACTTAAAAATTTGTTGTTTGAATTTGATGAATCGTGGCCAGCCATTAAAGACTTTAATGCGGTACTTACCGTCGACAAGTTAGGATTAGGCATCGCTGGTGAATCGGGTCAAATAGGACCTTTAACGATTGATAATGACGTTGATGCTTTTATCGACTTGGGTGCACGCTCTAGCATATTAAGCCTTGATATAAACCCGCCAAACTTAGCGTTTAGTCAATTTCATGAGTTGATTGAGACGTCTCCACTTAAAAACATTATTGGCAATGTTTTTGAGTTTGTTAAATTACAGGGTAGCGGTAAAACAAAAGTACATTTAGACATCCCTCTGAGTGATGACCTTGACGAATATGGCTCAGTACCAACAACAAAAGCGTCTGGTTCAGTGGTAACAAATTCTGCCAATCTTAAAATGCCAAGCCTTAACATTGAGTTTGATCAATTGGCATCGGTTATTCACTTCAGTAATGCCGCCTTTTCTATAAACAAAGCAAACGGCGTGTGGAATGGATTACCTATATCTTTTGATGTTACCGGGGATCAATATGGAGAAGACTATAAAATTGATGGGCAAATGTCCGCGACTTGGAATAATAATCAGGTCGCTAAGAATGTTAGCCAATCATTAAGTCAATACCTAATGGGTGACATGGAAGCGGGATTGACGGTAAGCGTTAATTTAGAAGATAACAATGACTTTCAGTACTTTGTTGATGCCCAAATTGATTTATTGAATGCCGGTTACAACATAACAGGGCCACTTAAAAACAAACAAGGCTCACCTTCGGCTTTAGAGATTTCTGTTATTGGCGACCAAGACATAAATGATGTATTTGTTGATTTGGATGATAAAGTTCACTTTTTTGGCGAAGTGCCAAGTTTAACAGGAACCATGGATAGAGCGATATTGGTGATTGGAGAAACCACTCAACCGGTTGTTAATTTATTGCCTGCCAGTGGTTTTAATTTAGATATCAACTTACCTAAAGTAGAGTTTGAACCAACCTTGTCTTTCGTATTGGATCTTATTGATTCTCTGCCTGAATCAGATGTGACTAAAAAGTCATTTTTAGAATCTCCACAACGTATAACGGGTCAATTTGGCGAATTGGAAATACTGGGACAATCGTGGACGGATGTATCGTTAAACGCAAAACCGGCTGGTTATGATTGGTTGTTTGAAGTGAACTCCAAGCAGGTTAGCGCTAAAGTGACAGTGCCAGAAGATTTAGTAAAAACAGGGTTAAAAATTAACGCCGACTTTCTGAAAATCGTTAATGTTGTACCTGATAAAGGTGCGGAGGAGAATAAATCAAAAACACCTTCTATGACTAATTCAGCGGAGTTAATTTCAAAGATACCGTCCATTCATTTTATTTGTGCCATTTGTACTTACAATGACAAGCCATTAGGAAAGATAACGTTAGATACGTTCACAAGAGATAACTCTTTATTTATCGAAAAAGCGGAAATGGAATATCAAAGGAGTAGGGTTTCGTTAGCTGGTATTTGGACGGGCGATAAAAAAGCAGGAAAAACAACGTTGACGGGTGATGTATATTCGCGAAACTTGGGTAATTGGATGCAAGATTGGGGATTTAACACAGGCGTTAAACAAAGCGATTTAAAAACAAAACTATCACTAAGTTGGTTAGGGGCGCCTCAAGATTTTGGCTTTGATTCACTTAACGGTGAGTTGTCATTTGAAATGGGCGAGGGTTATTTAAGCGAAGTCAGTGACCAAGGAGCGCGAATTTTCTCTCTGTTTAGCCTTAATTCATTGTACAGAAAGCTGAAATTTGATTTTAAAGATGTCTTCCAAAAAGGCCTGTTTTATAACGACATTAAAGGTTCATTGGTTATTAAAGATGGTTTAGCACACTCTGAAGATATTCGAATGGACGGTGTTGCTGGCAATATGAATATGCGCGGATACACCAACTTAAGTGCGAATACCTTAGATTATGACGTTACATTTAAGCCTAAAATTACCTCAAGTATTCCGGTTATTGCAGCTTGGTTAGCACCAGGTACAGCGGGCTTGTCGTTTTTAGCAGGCATCGCAATAGATAAAATTATAGAAAAGGCGGATGTTGTTTCAGAAGTGAGATTAAAAATTACTGGTGACTTAAGTGATCCAAAAGTACAAGAAGTTAAACGTTTCACTAAAACTATTGATATACCTCAATCGAAGCAAACTAAGCCTGAAGCACCAAGTGCAGACCAACCGAACTCTGATAATCCGCAGCAACCGAAAAAGCCTTCTGTTGAAGAGCCTAATTCGGAAAAGCCGGTTTCTAAAAAAACAGCTTCTGAAAAGCCAATTGAGGTTCTGTGATGAAGGCCTTTGTATTACAAATGACATCAACGCCAGACGTTAATGAAAACCTGACGTTTGTAGCCAACGAACTAGAAAAAGCTAATGCAGTTAATTCTATTGCTGGCTCAATGGTTGTTTTGCCCGAGTGTTTTGCCAGATTTGGTGGAAAAGATGTTAGCAATCTAGAGATTGCAGAGTCTTTGTTGGAAAAAAATTCAACAGAAGAATCAACAGTTAATGTCATTCAGCAGAGGTTGAGTGAGTTAGCTAAAAAGTTTGGGGTTTATTTAGTGGGCGGTTCTATACCTACCAAAACCTTACCGACTAAAACCTTACCAACTGCAGCCAAGCAAAAATTTATGGCGACGTGTCCTGTTTATGGGCCAAATGGTGAAAGGATGGCCGATTACCAAAAGATTCATTTATTTGACGTTACAGTCGCAGATAATACTGGTAGCTACCGAGAGTCTGAAAGTACAGAACCAGGCTCTAAAATTGTTTGTTTTGATACTGAATGGGGAAAAATAGGTGTTGCTATTTGTTATGACCTTCGCTTTCCTGGACTATTCCAAGCTCTTAGAAAACAAGGTGTTAAAGCAATAGTATTACCTAGCGCATTTACCGAACGAACGGGAGAAGCGCACTGGTTAGCGTTAATCCAAGCTAGAGCAATTGAAAATCAAGTTTATATGTTAGCGAGCAATCAAAACGGAATACATCAAAATGGCCGTCAAACATATGGTCACAGTGTTATAGTATCGCCTTGGGGCAATGTGCTTGTTGACGCAAAACGAGAAAACGGAATGTTTGGTATTGAACTAGACTTAACGTTACTAAATAAAATAAGACAAGACATGCCAGTGGTAGAACACAATAAATTTAGTGTTACCTTTCAAAAATAAAACAGACTTTCGTTTAATACACACAAGAACAATAGGATCTATTTTGAATCAAGTTGAAGAACAATTATTAACGGCAAACGGTTTAACCCAACAGAGTGTTTATGATGGGTTGTCAATATTGTTGGAGCATCAACTGGACTACGCTGATTTATATTTTCAGGGTAGCTTTCATGAATCTTGGGTGATGGAAGACGGGATTATTAAAGATGGTAGTTACAACATTGAACAAGGTGTTGGTATTCGTGCCGTTAGCGGTGAAAAAACCGGACTGTCGTATTCAGATCAAGTTAACTTAGATGCCATATTTGAAGCGTCTAAAACAGCTAGAAGCATTGCCAAAGCTGGCGTTAATGCAAAACAGCAAGTATTTACCACAGCAAAACAACAACCTATTATCATGCCTTGCCAGCCGCTAGAAGCCATGTCTAATGATGACAAGGTAGAGCTGCTTAAAAACGTAGACAGTTACATTCGTCAACAATCACCGTTAGCCACAAATATTGTCGTGAGCATGAGCGGCGTTTACGAGCAGGTTTTAGTAGCAAGTAGCGACGGAACATGGGGCACCGATATTCGACCACTTATTCGTTTAAACTGTTCAGTGGTCTTAGTAAAAGGTGACCGCAAAGAACGTGGTGGTGCAGGTGCGGGTGGTCGAACTGATTATAGTTACTTTATGGAAATGAATGAAGGAAAACTACGTTATCAAACCATTGCAGACGAAGCGATTCATATGGCAACCGTAAATCTAGAGGCGATTGATGCACCCGCTGGAACAATGCCGGTGGTATTGGGTTCAGGTTGGCCTGGAGTATTGTTACACGAAGCCGTAGGTCATGGTCTTGAAGGCGATTTTAATAGAAAAGGTTCAAGTAACTATAGCGGTAAAATCGGACAATCAGTGGCATCTGAATTATGTACTATTGTTGATGACGGCACATTAGGTGGCCTACGTGGTTCGTTAAATATTGACGATGAAGGTGTACCTGCTCAATACAATGTTTTAATTGAAAATGGCGTATTAAAGTCTTACATGCAAGACAAGTTAAACGCGAGATTAATGAATGTACCCGTTACGGGCAATGGCCGTCGTGAATCATTTGCGCATATGCCAATGCCACGTATGACCAATACCTATATGTTGCCAGGCCAAAGTACACCAGAAGATATCATTGCTAGTGTTGATTATGGTATCTATGCCAATAACTTTGCTGGTGGGCAAGTAGATATTACTTCGGGCAAATTTGTATTTTCGGCCTCTGAAGCTTACTTAATCGAAAACGGTAAAATTACTAAGCCAGTTAAAGGCGCAACATTAATTGGTAATGGCCCTGACGCGATGTCACAGGTGTCTATGGTCGGTAATGACCTTGCACTCGACAAAGGTGTAGGGGTTTGCGGAAAAGACGGCCAGAGCATTCCTGTTGGTGTAGGTCAGCCTACCTTAAAACTTGATGCAATGACGGTTGGCGGTACTAACTGATTTTAAAATTAAATTTGTAGAGAAATTTTATTGACTTAAAACAAAAAACTCCAAGATATTACTTTGGAGTTTTTTTTCGTGGAATTATTAAGGAACGTTGCTATGTCTATGGCGACGCTTGTTGCAATACAACAACGATGTTATCACCAGTAATCCGTGAAGAAGGTGTTGTTGCTCTAAACTCTAAACCACCAGTTGCCGCTTCATCGTCTGCTGCCAGATTGTTAATGACAGTAAAGCCAAGAGTAATCGTACCTGGGATTGCAGGATTGCTTGAGCCAACAGAGTTAGCAACTTCAACCGTACCACCGCCTAACATTTCTCCAATTGAAGACACGATAGATATAGCAGTACCTTTTGGTAAAATTTGGAATTGTGTATCCGACATCTCTAAAGAGAGTGAGCGAGAGCTACCATAAGGAATGCTAATCGCAGCATTAGTTGCAGAATTATCATAATTGCTTTTAAGAACATCGCCAGAGGCATCATCAATTAAACGATAAAGTGCAGAGGAGCTAGAAGTAATTAGCACTCGCGATTTACGTATTGTTGAGAACTTAGCGGTTGAACAATTATTACCTTGGCATTGCGGGCCATTAAATAATCCATTTTCTACTGTTCTAGAGCCATCGTTATTAGCATCAATAAATAATTCACCAGAGTCGTGCAAGTAATTTTCATTGTCGTCGCGCCATGCTTCAGGCATATCAATATAACCAGAACTTAATGCACTAATACGACCGAACCCAGCAACTATCTCGTCAATTGTATCTTTACCATCACTGCCATCAATAGAGGCATTCTGAGCGCCACCATCAGCATCGTCATAAACATTATTACCATTTACATCAACAAAGTATTCGTGGCCTTCAGCAGTTGCTAAAATAGTGACACGGTGGTCATCCGCAAAAGGTTCTTGGCTTGTCCAGGTAACAGAACAATTGCCTTGTTGCGTAGTACAAGATGGCTCAATTGCGCCACCTTCAGTCGTAAAGTTTACAACCGTCCCATCAGGAACTGGGTTATTAAAGCTATCGGCTAAATAAGCTCTAACAGTCACATTAGTGCCCGTAATGTTTCGAGCTTCTGGGTTAATGGTAGAAAGTGAAAGTGTGAAAGAGTTTTGATCTGGTAAGCCAGTGTTAACTGACAATAGGTCTGACTGTGTAGTAATAGATACGTTACCGCTGTTTGTTACGGTAGCAGAGACTCTTACGACGGTTGGTACTGAACCTGAAACGACCTTAGCACCTACAAAACCATCAGAATTCGTAACGCCAGTTGAGGCAGCTAAAGACAAGCCTCCCACATCAGTGTTAAGAGCAAAATTTACTTGTTGCTGATTTAATGGATTGCCTAATTCGCCCTTTACTAAAAAGGTGACCGTCGCCGTTTCTTGTTTACCCTGACCACCGGTTCCTTTCAAAACGATTGATTCAGGAGAAGCAGAAATAAACTCAATTGACCCTATATTTTCAGGTAATAAAGTAATCAATCGTGTCGCGGTTAAGTCTGCTGAGTTAACTCGAACAGTGGCTACAACAGTGTCTTCATTGCCTTGTGAGCCCGCACAATTAATATCTTGGTAAGTTGTTGAAGCTTGGCCGTTTACGGTAGTTACATTGGTATCGATAGATGCTTTAGAAGCATTTGTACATGATGAAGAAAACGTAATAGTAGTTGGAGCCGTTATACGATTAAAGTCTTGATCCACCAATACTGCAGAAAGGCCTAATGTAGCGCCAGCACTAATTGTTGTATTATTATCGGCATCTACAAGGTCAGATTTTAATTGTCCCTCAACAAAACTGCCATCGTTGGCAAAGTAACCTAAAAGCACCGACGTAGACTGATCAAGTGCATCAGCTGAAACCACTTCATAGGCAACATTGTCAGAGTAGGTCACATTGTTAAGGCTTGTAGATATACTTGCAACTGCAGCACCCAACTGATTGGCTTGTGCCGTTAATTTAACTTCAGCCAAACCGTTGGCATTTGTTAGTGCAGAGGACGCGTTTAACGTTCCTCGCTCCGCAGAAAAGTTAACAATCGCATTTTCAATAGGATTGTTATTTTGATCAACAAGTGAAACGCCCAACTGTGCAGATTCACCTTCTCTAATTCGGTTTATTGATTGGCCGTCTCGCTTAAGTGTTATTTCAATTGAAGGCTCGGTGCCATTTTCAGTGATAGTGTCAAGTACTTCAAACTGAGCTGCAACCTGAGTGGTTTCATTATCTATGGTTACTTCGGCCGTAACCGTAACTACCCCTGGATTTACTCCAGAGGAGTTATAAGAAACGGAAGTTTGACCATTAGAATTTGTTAAACGGGAGCTAGCGGAAAGGCTACCGCTTGAAGCCGTGAACACGACTGATTGACCTACAATAGCTACCCCAGACAAATCAGATAATTGTACTGTGATAGTGGCAGAATTCCCGATAGTAATGTTTTGTGTCTCAACGTTTGACGCGTCAGTAACTGAAACGCCTAATTGAGCATTACTGCCAATCGAAGTGTTATCACTAGAGATTACGGCATTGTCATGTCCATTACAGCCCGACAGCATAAGTGTGATCAATAATGTAAAGCACATCCATGCTTTGGAAAGAGAATTCGTTTGTAGATTTAAGTAGTTCACCGTAAAGCTCCTAACTGCTAATACCGTCTTTTATGTACTGAAATAACTCTTTGTAACTTTTACCTGGTTTTTCTTTTTCTAATTCTTTTTTAGCTTGTCGCATTAATTGACGTAGCCTTTGACGTTCAAGTTTAGGCGCTAATTCTAAAAATTCATTTAATGTTTCGTCGCCACCTTCTATGAGCTTAGTGCGCCAGATTTCAATCTTCTGCATTAAGGCATCATTTACTTGCCCAGGAGACGTTAACTTTCTGTATTCTAACTTTAAAGTATCAAGGTCTTCGTCTCTAAGCAACTTTGCCATGAACTGCAAATGGCGGCGAAGCGCATCAGGCTTGCTGGCAATTTTATCGGCTAAGCGAAAGGCTTCTAAAAGCTCCTCACTAGCTGTTAACTTTAGTCGTTGAGACTTTGATAACTTAACTAGTTTTCGAGAAAACTCTCTAAGCTCAATAGACTCTTGTTTGATTTCTGATTTACTGATGTAATTTTCATCATCAGGCATTAAATAATATGGTTTTGTCATAACTTTAGAATCACAAGATTTTAATAAACGGAGATATTGATTTATGGTATGCTCAAGTGACCAATTTAACCAGTATTTTTGAGCCTTTATGACGAATAACAGTGATATTTTTCAACAAATCAGTGAAGTGAAAACCGCAATAGCTGATTTACTCCAATTAAGTAAGCAACATGGTGCAACTTCTGCGGAAGCTGTGATCAGTAAATCCAAGGGGATTTCTGTGTCGAGTCGTTGCCAGGAGTTGGAAAATATAGAATTTAATCAAGAGGGCGCCTTAGGCATTACTGTTTATGTGGGCCAACACAAAGGTTCAGCATCAACAGCCGACTTAAGCCATGATGCGCTAGATCGTACTGTAAAAGCAGCCATCGATATTGCAAAATATACATCGGAAGACAAGTTTGCAGGTTTAGTTGAGCAAGAGCTCATGGCAACCAATATTCCAGATCTAGATTTATGTCACCCGCATGAAATAACCCCCGAAGAAGCGATAAAGTACTGTTTAGAAGCAGAAAAAAGTGCATTTGAATTTGATGAAAGAATAACAAACTCTGATGGCGCTTCATTATCGTCTTACCAAGGTTTTAAAGTGTATGGTAATTCACATGGCTTTATTGAAGGTTACCCTAGCAGTCGTCATAGCTTAAGTTGTTCGGTTATTGCCGAAACAGGTGATGAAATGCAACGTGACTATGCCTATACCGTTGAAAGAATTTTTGCTGAAATGGAAGCGGCTAAAACGGTGGGTGAAAAGGCCGCAAAAGCAGCAACTGATAGGTTAAATGCTCGTAAAATAGATACTTGCCAAGTTCCTGTTATTTTTCATGCTGAAGTTGCCTCAACATTATTTGGGCATTTAGTGGGTGCTATTAGTGGTGGCAGTTTGTATCGTAATTCTTCATTTTTAATTGATAGTTTAGGTCAGCAAATATTGCCTGAATTTTTAACCATTGAAGAACGCCCACATATTCAACGAGGTTTAGCGAGTAGTCCATTTGATTCAGAAGGCGTTGCAACCAAAGACAGAAATATTATTGAAAAGGGCGTATTAACGTCTTATTTAATGACTGGATACTCGGCACGTAAAATGGGCTTAAAAACCACAGGTCATGCGGGCGGTATTCATAATTGGTTTATTAGTCAAACGGATCCAGATTTAGCGGCTCTATTGAAAAAAATGAATAAAGGCTTGTTGGTTACAGAGTTAATGGGGCAAGGCGTTAATACCGTGACGGGCGATTATAGCCGTGGAGCTGCTGGCTTTTGGGTGGAAAATGGTGAAATTCAATATCCTGTATCAGAAGTGACTATTGCTGGAAACTTAGCAACCATGTTTAAGCAGATCGTTGCAATTGGCGGAGATATAGAACGCCGAGGTGCAGTTCAAACGGGATCGATTTTAATTGAGAATATGAAGATCGCGGGCAATTAACGCGATCTTTTATATAAACTGACTACTTTAATTTATTATTCATTTTTAATTACTGTCAGTAGTAAAAGCAGAGCCGACATTTAGTCGGCTTTTTTAATCAGGCGAATGCCTTCTTTTTCGATAGCAATATCACCGGCTTTATACAAACCGCCAATCGCCTTTTTGAAGGCCGCTTTACTCATACCAAATAACTTGGAAATAAGCTCAGGCTTAGACTTGTCATGAACGGCTGCGTAACCGCCTTCTTTTTCTAAAAAGATCATGATTATTTTTGAATATTTATCACGAGTAACCTGCCCACCTTGAAGACTCAAATTAATGCGATCATCGTGGCGAATGCGGGTGATAAAACCTTTTTTCGTTTGACCAAAACTTAAACGTTGAAATACGTCTTGTTTAAACAAAACACCCCAATGCGAATTATTGATAATTGCCTTGTAACCTAGGTCGGTACTATTTGCAATAATCAAGTCCACTTGCTCATTAGGCTTAAACTTACCTTTGTTCTCATCTAATACAAACTTGTCAATTTTAGAAGATGCAGTAGGGCGCTGATCAATATCGTCTAAATAAACATAGACTAAATATCGTTGATCAACTTCCATTGGGCGATGCTGTTCTGCAAACGGTACCATTAGGTCTTTGTCTAAACCCCAATCTAAAAAGGCACCAAATCTGTTGGTATCTGTCACTTTTAAATAAGCAAACTGACCCACTTCAACTTTTGGTTTCTGAGTCGTGGCGATCGGACGGTCTTCTGAGTCTAAGTACACAAAAACAGTAATATCGTCGCCGACTTCTGCATTTTTAGGTGCGTGTTTTCTAGGGATAAGGAGCTCGCCGAACTCTCCAGCGTCGACATAAGTGCCGAAGTCTAGGATTTTTGAGACAGGGAAGGTGTTGGTTTTTCCAACTTCAATCATTTAACTTTTCCAATTTTAAGTGTTTCTAACGGCACCGCTTGTTATTAACTAACTTTAACAATTTAAAGTAATAACCAAGTAGCAGTACCTAAAAATGCGAATATACCGACGATGTCAGTCACTGTTGTGAGTATAACACTGCCAGCTAAAGCTGGATCAATATTCATTCGTTTAAGTGCGAGAGGGATCATAACACCAGATAAGCCTGCAGCTACTAAGTTCATCATCATTGCGAATGCCAAAACGCCGCCCAACATTAAATCGTCCTTCCAAAAAGCCACAACACCAGCAATTAAAATTGACCAGATGATGCCATTCAGGAAACCAATCGCAAGCTCTTTTCCTAATAACCATCTTGAGTTAGCTTCACTAACGTGACCAACGGCCATACCACGTATTACCAAGGTTAACGTTTGACTTCCGGCAACACCACCCATGCTAGGCACAATGGTATTAAGTACGGCTAAAAAAGCTAATTCGTCGAGAGTAGCTTCAAATAGGCTTGATACAAATGCGGCGAGTAACGCAGTAAACAAGTTTACACCTAACCACAATGAACGTTTTTGAGTACTTTTAAAAACGGGGGCAAACGTATCGGTTTCGTCATCAAGACCCGCCATGCTTAACATTGAGTGCTCGGCATCTTCACGAATAATATCAACCACGTCATCGATAGTAATACGACCCAACAATAAACCGCTTTCATCAATAACCGGTGCGGTCATCCAGTCATAACGTTCGAACAGTGTGGCAACTTCAGATTCATGCATAGAGGCTGGAATAACTTCAAAGTCTGTTTCCATGACTTCAGAGATAAGTTTGTCGGTACTCGATGTGACTAAGGCTGAAAGAGACACTTCGCCTAAAAAGTGATCTTTTTTATCAACAACATATAAATAATCTGTGTTTTCCGGCAATGACTCTTTTAAACGTAAATATCGCAATACCACATCAATTGTCACATCAGGACGAACAGTAATGGTATCCGTGTTCATTAACGCGCCAGCGCTATCCTCTTCGTATGACATGACACGTTCAGCACGAGCTTGTGCTTGTTTATCCATGCTTTTAAGAACACGTTTGTAAACAGCATCTGGCATAGCACGAAGTACTTCAGAGAAGTCATCGTCGTCTAAGTTAACGGCGGCCTCGGCAACTCGTTCCGGCGCCATGTTTTTAAGGATCGGATTACGAACCTCGTCAGATAACTCTTCTAATATCTCGCCTTGAATGCTGCTATCAATTAACTGCCAAATAACGGTACGTGTTTTAGGCGGAGACGAATGAAGTAACAGTGCAATGTCATTTGCGGCCATAGAATCAAGCATATTCCGCACGTGAACAAACATACCGTCGCTTATCGCGGTATTTAGCTCATCAATTGGGATATTATATTCTTGTTCTAAAAGTTCTGGCATAAAGTCTTTCTGAGGCCGTTACAAAATCACCCATTAGTTTAACTTAAGATGGATTTTTATGATAGTAACTGGTTGTTTTTGTGCAGGAGATTAGACGTGCTGAAAGAATTGAACTAAGTTACTCAGATTCATCAAACTTATTAGAAATTAACTCACAAACAGCGTCAATTGCTTGTTCAGCTTCGGGGCCTGAAGCGGTTACTTTTATTTCTTTGCCTTGGTTACTCGCTAACATAAGTAAGGCCATGACACTTTCTGCATTTGCCGTTTTTTCGCCTTGTTCAATAGCAACTTCGGCATCAAATTTTTGGGCTAATTGAACCAGTTTAGTGGCTGCTCTTGCGTGCAGCCCGAGTTTATTTTCTATTGTGACAGTGCGACTTAGCGGCATTATCAATTCACTTTTTACAATTGTTGTAAATAACGACTCATTTCACGGTGGCGTGTTTTTACATTTTTTCCACGTGATCTAAATTGTTCAGCTAAAGTTTCAGCAACATAAACAGAACGATGTTTTCCACCCGTACAGCCAATAGCAATTGTTAGATAACTACGATTATTACGTTCTAAATGGGGTAACCATGTAGACATAAAGCTATTGATTTGGAAGATAAACTTGTTAACTAATGCCTGGCTAGCAAAAAAATCTTTAACGGGTAAATCTAGTCCTGTTAAGGCTCTTAATTCAGGTTCCCAATGCGGGTTTGGTAAAAAGCGAGCATCAAAAACAAAATCAATATCGTTTGGAACTCCGTATTTAAAGCCAAAAGACTCAAAGGTAATAACAAGTTCTTTGTCGGACTTTCCTAGGATCTTTTCACGGACCATTTCGGTAAGTTGATGAACATTTAAGTCTGAGGTATCGATATAAAGATCAGCACGAGAAGATAAGCCATCGAGTAACTTACTTTCTTGCTCAATAGCATCAGGCAACGAGGCATCGCCTTTAGTTAAAGGATGCAAACGTCGTGTTTCGCTATAACGTCTAATTAAAACTTCGTCCTTTGCATCAATATACAAAACAGTTGTTTTAACACCCTTAGGTAAAAAGTCGAGGTTATCCATAAGCTCTTGTTCAGAGCTTGGTAAATTACGAACATCGATACTTACAGCAACTTGAGGATAATTTTTAGCTAAAGAGTGAGAGAGTGCGGGCAATAAATTTACTGGCAAATTATCTACGCAATAATAACCGAGGTCTTCCAATACCCTCAATACTACTGTCTTCCCTGAGCCTGAACGGCCACTAACTATAAAAATATGCATTATTAAGCAGCTTCAATTATGTTGTATAAGTCATTATCAGTTTGTGCACTTCTAATTTTGCGCAACATATCTTTGTTATCAAAAATTTCTGCGATAGAAGCGAGCGTTTGTAAATGTGTTTCACATTGATCTTCTGGTACTAACAACGCACAAAAAATATCGACAGGTCGGTTGTCGATGGCGTCGTAATTTATGCCTGGATGACTAACCAATAGTATTGCAATCGGTTGTCCGCTAGGTCTTATTTTACCGTGAGGGATGGCAACTCCATTACCAATTCCTGTACTACCTAGCTTTTCACGGTTCATTAAACTTGTGAGTATGTCGGTGCAAGTTAAATCTGGGAGTTTTGTACTCGCTATTTCTGCGATGTGTTCCAAGATCTTCTTTTTGCTTTGGCAATCTGCTAATACCTTTGTACAGTCAGGTTGCAGAAGTAACTTTAATTTCATGACATTTTTACTGCTTTGTTCTTTTGAATGTAATCTCAAAAGATGGGTTGAGAGGTTTTATCCTTAAAACCTCTATAATAACTAAACTGGTTAGTGCTTAGTTAACTTCTCTTTATGTTTTATAACCTGACGATCGAGTTTACCAATTAATGAATCAATCGCTTTATACATATCACTGTTTTCTGAGGTCGCGAATAACTCCCCTCCATTCACATGTAAAGTAGCCTCCGCGCGTTGAATTAGTTTTTCGACGTCTAAAATCACATGGACGTTGTTTATATGGTCAAAATGACGCTCTAACTTTGCAAATTTCGTATCAACATACTCTTTTAAAGACTCTGTTGCATCGACGTGACGACAAGTTAAATTAATTTGCATATGCACTTCCTTCTTTATTGATAATTGGGCGGTTATACCAACCGTTTTCTCTGGTTTGAAGGGGGAATGTTTAACGATTCCCGGTATTTTGCGATAGTTCTTCTGGCAACTTGGATACCCTGTTCTGCCAGAATATCAGCAATTTTACTGTCACTAAGCGGTTTCGCTTGGTTCTCTGCGGCAACTAGCTTTCGAATTAACGCTCGAATAGCTGTTGATGAACATTCACCACCGTTTTCTGTACTGACGTGACTCGAAAAGAAATATTTCAGTTCGAAAATTCCACGTGGTGTATGCATATATTTTTGCGTTGTTACACGCGAAATTGTTGATTCATGCATATCTACCATTTCGGCCACATCATTTAGCACCATTGGCTTCATCGCTTCAGGGCCATATTCAAAAAACGCTTGTTGCTGCTGAACAATACAATTAGATACTTTAAGTAATGTATCGTTCCGACTCTCTAAGCTTTTAATAAACCACTTAGCTTCTTGTAAGTGTGAGCGAACAAATTGCGCGTCTGCGCTACTCTTCGATGTTTTTGACAAAGAAGCGTACTGTTCGTTCACTTTAATTTTAGGCATAGAATTAGAATTTAGCTCTACAATCCATCGACCTTTTTTCTTAACAACAGTAACATCTGGAATTACATAGTCAATTTCATCATTGATAACTAAACTGGCTGGGTTTGGATTCAAAGTTTGAATCAATTCAAGGGTGAATTTTAAGTCTGATTCTTTTAATTTGGTGCGACGAATAATGGTGCGGTAATCGCGATTAGCTAACAAGTCAATATGCTCTGCTATTAGGTCAATAGCCTCAGCTTTCCATGGGGTTTCATCAGAATACTGCTTTAATTGTACAATTAAACATTCTTGTAAACTGCGACATGCAACACCAATAGGATCAAAAAATTGAATTCGTTTAAGAACGGCTTCAACTTCTTCAATTTCAACATCTTCAATATCTACCGATTCAACGATGTCTTCCGCACTTACGGTCAAAAAGCCTTTATCATCAACAGCGTCAATAATGGCCGTTGCAATTGCATGGTCATGTTCAGAAAACGGAGAAAGGTTTAGCTGCCATTTTAAATGGTCTTGAATACTTACAGAGGTTTCGCCTTGATATACGGTGTCTTCACCTTCATAGGCTGGTCCAGAGCTCGCTGGTGCGGCGCTCATATAGTCTTCCCAACTAGAATCGGTTGGTAGGTCATCGCTGATGGTTTGGCCTTCTAAGGCTTCGGTGGAGCTTATTTCGTCTTGGTTCCACTCTGAACCATCGTCATTATTAGTGTGGCTTTCTTCTTCGTTATGGCGGTCATGGTTATCCGCCGGCAATTCGATGTGTTCAACATCACCGTGTTCGTCATCATTTTCAAGCAAAGGGTTGCTATCCAAAGCTTCTTGGATTTCTTGCTGCAATTCTAATGACGACAATTGCAACAAACGTATTGCTTGTTGTAATTGCGGGGTCATTGTTAACTGCTGACCCATTTTGAGTTGTAATGTTGGTCTCATTTGATCCCAGTAAAGTACTGACTAAATTAAACTTATTCTTGTTACCAAAATATCAAAGTTTGAACTGGTCACCAAGATAAACTTTCTTAACTATCTCACTTTCTAATACTTCCGATGGTGTTCCTTCGGCAATTAGCTCTCCATGACTAACGATATAGGCTTTTTCACAGACATCAAGTGTTTCACGAACATTGTGGTCGGTAATTAACACGCCAATACCTTTTGCCGTTAGCTGTTGGATTATTTTCTTAATATCAATGACCGATATTGGGTCAACGCCTGCAAAAGGTTCATCTAGTAAAATGATTTTAGGATCAGCCGCAAGTGCTCTAGCTATTTCCACGCGTCGTCGTTCGCCACCCGATAGTGCCATGCCTTGACTGTCTCTAATATGGTCGATATGAAATTCGGCGATTAGGTCATCAAGTAGGTCTGCTTGTTGATTACTGTTCAGATCTTCGCGCATCTCCAACACAGCCATAATGTTTTGAGACACAGTTAGTTTTCTAAAAATGGAGGTTTCTTGCGGTAAATAGCCAATGCCTTTTCGGGCTCTCACATGCATAGGTTCATGACTTAAGTCGATGCCATCAAGTTTAATTGAACCGTTGTCATTAGGAACAAGTCCTACAATCATGTAAAACGTGGTCGTTTTGCCAGCACCATTTGGACCCAACAAACCAACTACTTCACCCGCACTAACAGATAGGCTAACGTCTTTGACAACTTGTCTTTTTTTATAAGATTTTGCTAAATTTTTTGCAACCAACTTGGTCATATTATTATCTCTAATCAGTTATTAGGCTGCTTTTTTTTGGTCTTAATCGTGGTAGTCACTCGACCGCCAGTCGCTTCGCCGCCATCTGCTTTAACGCGTTGAGCCGCTAGATCAAACTCTATATTGCCGCTTTCAACAATGGAGGCACCTTGTTGATATTTTGCGTTGCCATTTAATTGTAGAATACGTTCGTTAATTAAATAAATGACTTCTAGTGCTTGTGCTTTAAGCGCATCGTTATTTGGATCTTGTTGACTAAACAACGCAGGTCTACCTTTTGCAATTAACTTCTCGCCAACCCCATCTTTGGTAATAACAAATAATTCGTCGGCTTTGATAGATAAGTTTCCCTGCTTTATAGAAACATTGCCGCTAAAATACATGGTGTTATTTTTGTAGTCTAAGTCTTGGTTTTCTGAGTCGATAATGAGGTCGTCGTCATTCGCAAAACTGCCAAAGCTAATGGCGACAGCAACTACAAATATCAGCTTAATTAGCGATTTCATGATTTATTTCCTTTTAAAATAGTTCGTACATGTTGGGTCAATTTCACTTTTCCAGCTTTAAGATCAGCTTTTAACCCCTGACCTTCAATAGTACTGCGTCGACCTTTAATAATGATCGCTTTGTCTGTTGTAACCACTTGAGTATTTAAGTTTATTTCAAGGTATTCCGTCTCAATGGTGGTGACTAACTCATTGTCGGTCAATTGATACATAACGACGTTTTTGTCTAATATTAAACGACCATCTTGCATGCTACCAATTTGAGCAGACAGTCGCCAATAAGGCTTGTCATTTTGGTAGATAATAAACTCAGGACCCTCAAAATAAGTTAAAGAAAGTTCGGCAAAATGTTCCATTTTTTGTGAAAACACTTCTTGTTTAAGGTTACCATTTTGATCAAATAACTCTTGATGCAGCAGCATCGCTGTGAAGTCTGGTACTAATACAGGTTCTTCAAGAATCTCACTAGTATTAGTGAGTTGCAACATGGGATACCAAAGATAGAGACTTATACCCAAAAAAGTAGTGACAACCAGCGCCTTAATTCGCATTAGCTACTCGTTCCTTGAAACTGACTCGTAATATAATCTTCACCTTGTTGGGCCATGATTAATAAATCAGTGAGTTCTCGAACTGCACCACGACCACCTAAAGTTATTGTCGTGTAATGTGAAATTTCTTTAACATATGGATGTGCGTCACCAACCGCAACGGCCAATCCAACTTTTTGCATGACAGGAACATCTGGATAGTCATCACCAATAAATGCGATTTGTTCAGGTTCTAAGTTTAAGTCTTTACAAAGTTGTTCAAAACCAATGACCTTAGTTTCCATTCCTTGGTAGATGTATTTTACACCTAGGCTTGTCATTCTATTTTCTACAATTTGTGAAGTTCGGCCAGTAATTACCGCAACGTCGCACCCTGAATTCATTAATGCTTTTAAGCCGAAGCCATCTTTTGTATTAAAGGCTTTTAATTCTTCGCCGTTATTGGCCATGTAAACAGAACCATCGGAAAAAACGCCGTCGATATCACAAATCAAAAGTTTTATGTTTTTAGCACGATTAACAATGCTTTCATTAACAGCTTGATACCAACGCTTGAATTGGTTCATTAAATTACTCCGGCTTTAAGAAGGTCATGCATATTAAGTGCACCGATTGGGTGTTGTGAATCGTCGACAACAAATAAACCACTAATTTTTTTTGATTCCATAATGGCAAGCGTTTCAGCAGCCAATACGTTTGCTTTGGTACACACAGAGTTTGTCGTCATTACATCGGTAATTTTTAAACTCGTACTAAATGATTCATGATCAAACCAGCGACGTAAATCGCCATCAGTAAATATACCGACCAAAATGTTATTGTTATCAACAACGCCAGTCATCCCCAAACCTTTGGCGGACATCTCTATAATGGCATCTTTTAAGGTTGCGTTTTTGGTAACTAATGGAATGCGTTCACCCGAATGCATGATGCTTTCATTGGTAAGTAGTAACTTACGTCCTAGCGCTCCACCAGGGTGACTAAGTGCAAAGTCTTCCGCAGTGAATCCACGTGCTTCTAATAATGAAACGGCTAAGGCGTCACCTAATACTAAACTAGCTGTAGTAGAAGCGGTAGGTGCTAAACCAAGAGGACAGGCTTCTTCTTCAACTCCGGCAAATAAGTGAGTATTTGCATTAGCTGCAAGGCTTGAATCAGCGTTTCCTGTCATTGCGATAATTTTACAGCCATAACGCTTAAGTACCGGTAATAAAGTGACTATTTCACCTGTTTCACCGCTATTTGATAACGCTAAAACAACGTCTTGTTTGGTAAACATGCCAAGGTCACCATGACTTGCTTCACCAGGATGGACGTAAAAAGCAGGAGTCCCTGTACTAGCGAGAGTTGCAGCAATTTTATTGGCAATATGACCAGACTTTCCCATGCCGGTTACTATGACACGGCCTTGGCAGGCTAGAATGGTTTGGCAGGCATCAACAAAATTTGAATCGCAGGATTTAGTCAGGTTCTGAATTGCATTCTTTTCAATTTCAATCACTTTAAGTGCTGATTTAATAAAAGGGTTCATCACTGCTTCCTATTAATTATGCAAATAGTAAAAATTGATATCCGACAAAGGCAGACAACAATATAGCACCTTCAATGCGATTTATTTTACGTGCCTTTTTCGCAAAGCTCATAGCCATAACCAACAACAGTACAGTTGCACCAATCATAACAAAGATATCTCGTGAGGCTGCTGACGTATCAATGACACTTGGGTTTATCAGTGCACCTACTGACAGTACCGCTAAAATATTGAATATGTTTGAGCCAATTATATTGCCAATCGCCATGTCATCTTCACCTTTTAGAACACTGGCAACGCTAGCTGCTAGTTCTGGAAGACTGGTACCTATTGCAATAATGGTAAGCCCAATAACTAACTCACTAATACCAAAGTATTGAGCAATAACTACCGCTGAGTCCACTAAAAAATGTGAGCTTAAGGGTAACATTATTAATCCGGCAACTAACCAAAAAACTGCGACACCCATTGGTAGGTCAGAAGGAATTTCATCTTCAAAGTCGACTAAGGGATCTGGCTTGTCACCTTGACGTGTCGACAGATAAAAAAGATAACCAAGGAACCCGAAAAACAAGACGGCTAATAAAATGCCTTCGTTAAAGGATAAGTAGTTGTCGTATAACACCCACCAAGCCAACATAGTAAAGCCGAATAAAATGGGCATTTCTCGATACAAGGTAGAAGATGAAACTAATAAAGGTCGTACCAAGGTGGTAATGCCCAAAACTAATAAAATATTTGTAATGTTTGAACCAATAGCATTACCAACGGATGTATCCGTTGCACCTTTTAAAGCGGCATTTGCAGAAACCATAATTTCTGGAGCCGAGGAACCCATCGCGACAATCGTTAAGCCGATAATCATCGGAGAAATTCCGAGGTTTCGGGCCAAACCAGATGCACCGTAAACAAATTTATCGGCGCTCCATACCAATACAGCAAAAGACAAAATCAAAATTATAGAGGCGATTAACATGATGAAATAACTTAAAAAGAGATTGTTTAAAATATGGCTATTATTGTGGCGTTTGTCAGCGGTAAAAGCAAAATATATCGAATTATTGAGTATTAGTTACACAAAAGTTGAGCAATTTGGTTTTGAAGTTAAACTTATCCTTTGTATTAATAAATTTTAACATTACAAACGTAGCTTAATTACAAATTTATCAATACAATACGATGTCATTGATATTTTACTTAAAACGTGGAGCGAGAGTGAATCAAGAGTCATTAGATTTGTACGATCAAATTGATGCTTTAGTTGAACTAAAGAACGTTACTTTTTCTCGTGGCGACCGCGTTATTTACGATGACATTTCTTTGAAGTTTCCTAAGGGCAAAGTCACAGCAATTATGGGACCAAGCGGTATTGGCAAAACCACTATGTTACGTCTTATCGGTGGCCAACTTATGCCTGACTCTGGTGATATTACTGTTGCTGGACAAAACATCCCTACCTTATCTAGAAAAGCACTTTATAAAGTTCGTGAAAAAATGAGCATGCTATTCCAAAGTGGTGCTTTATTTACAGAAATGAACGTTTTTGACAACGTGGCGTTTCCAATTAGAGAACACACTAAACTACCTGAAGATATTATCCGTACAATGGTGTTATTAAAGTTAGAAGCGGTTGGGTTACGAGGCGCTCGTGACTTAATGCCGGCAGAACTTTCAGGTGGAATGGCAAGAAGAGCTGCGTTAGCACGTTCAATAGCCCTTGACCCAGATTTAATCATGTTTGATGAGCCTTTTGTAGGCCAAGACCCTATTTCTATGGGTGTATTAGTTAGGTTAATTCGTGATCTAAATTCGTCGTTGAACTTAACTAGTATTATTGTGTCTCATGACGTTAAAGAAGTAATGGAGATTGCGGACTATATGTACATTATGGCCGACAAAAGAGTTATTGGTCATGGCACAAGAGAGCAGTTATTAAATAGTGAGTCCAAACTAGTGCAACAATTCTTAAAAGGTGAAGCGGATGGCCCAGTACCTTTTCACTTTGCGGCAGAATCATTACAAAGCGACATCATGATGGGAAGCAAATGAATTCATTACAAGCTATAGGCCGTAATACGATTGAAAGGTTGTCAGCAGTTGGCCGAGCTTCAATCTTAATTTTTGGCGCAATCTTTGGTCGATTTAACCTTTTTAAAGCTTTCCCTTTGTTTGTAAAACAAGTTTATGTAGTGGGAGTGCTTTCACTAGTAATTATTATTGTTTCTGGCTTGTTTATAGGCATGGTTTTAGCCTTACAAGGCTATACTGTACTGATTGATTATGGAGCAGAAGATAGTCTTGGTCCGATGGTGGCATTAGCCTTGCTGAGAGAGTTAGGACCTGTGGTCACGGCGCTCTTATTTGCAGGTAGAGCAGGTTCCGCTTTAACCGCTGAAATTGGTTTGATGAAAGCAACCGAACAATTAACGAGTCTTGAAATGATGGCGGTTGACCCAATAAAACGGATTGTCGCGCCAAGGTTTTGGGCTGGTGTATTTAGTATGCCCGTGCTTGCTTTAATGTTTTCGTCAGTGGGCATTATTGGCGGACATTTAGTGGGCGTTGAGTGGTTAGGTGTTGATCATGGCAGCTTTTGGTCAATCATGCAGGCCAGTGTAGATTTTCAAGATGATGTATTAAATGGCGTAATAAAGAGTGTGGTTTTTGCTGTTGTAGTAACGTGGATTGCCTTGTTTAGAGGTTATGATGCAGTTCCAACTTCTGAAGGTATAAGCCAAGCAACAACCAAGACAGTAGTGCAGGCATCGTTGGCAGTACTAGGCTTAGATTTTGTATTAACTGCGATTATGTTCGGCAGTTAAGTTAAAGGAAATAATAGAATGACATCTAAAAAAGTAGAAGTGTTGGTTGGTTTTTTTGTTGCATTAGGAATAGCAGCATTAATTTTTTTAGCGCTAAATGTCGCTAGTCAAAGTGTTTCTGGTTCTGGTCAAACTTATGAGTTAAAAGCCAAGTTCAGTAATATCGGTGGCTTAAAAGTTCGTTCAGCGGTAAAAGTTGGCGGTGTAGTTGTTGGCAGAGTGGAGTCTATAGAACTAGATCCTGTTGATTACGCGCCTATTGCGACGTTAGCCATTGACTCAAAATATGATAATTTTCCAGATACTAGTTCAATAGCTATCCTAACGTCTGGTTTGTTAGGTGAGCAGTATTTGGGGTTAGAGCCTGGCTTTATTGATGAAACCGTCGCAATATTAAAGCATGGCGATTATATAGAAGACACTAAGTCGGCATTAGTTCTTGAAGAATTAATTGGCCAATTCCTATTTAACCAAGGTAGTGATAATTAAGTTATGAATTTTAAATGGAATATTGCAGTAACATTATTAATAGCAACGCTATTAGCTCCGGTGTCAATTAAAGCAGCTACGGATACTGACCCGTTTGAATTAGTACGTGGTGTTGCCGACGTTTTATTTAAACGAATTACTAAAGAACAAACTGACATTGTTAAAGACCCAGAAGTTCTACGCAGGATTGTTGATGAGCAATTAGCGCCGTCGATAAATCACAGATACGCAGCAGCAATGGTGTTAGGTCCATATTACCGTTCAAGTACTGAAGAACAACGTGAACGCTTTTATGCAGCATTTAAAGAGTATTTGATCGCAACATATGCGGGGATTTTGACACTTTATGATGATCAAAAAGTGGTTTTTGAGCCTGCCTATCCTATAGAAGGTCAAAAAATAGTCGTTGTTAGAACTCGTGTTCTAGACGAAGGTAAGCCAGATATTCGTATTGATTTTAAGCTTAGAAAAAATACTAAGACGGGTGAGTGGAGTGCTTATGACATGATTGCTGAAGGTGTATCTGTGTTAGACAGCAAAAGAGCAGAACTGCAAAATTTAATTCGTCAACAAGGCCTAGACTCTGTTACTGAACTGCTGCTAGAGAAAGCTAAAAAGCCAATCCTTAAGAAAGACTTAGGGAACATTAACAAATGACCATGTCATTGTTGTTAGAGGGGCAAAATCTAAAAATAGAAGGTGCACTGGATCGATTTACACTTGGTGCAGCTTCTTGTTATAAGTTTCCTTCCGCTAATGGCGCCATAACCATCGATTTAACTGACGTAAAAAATACTGATACGGCAGGTTTAGCTTGGTTACTTAAATTGGTTTCACATTATCAGCAATCTCAATCGGTCACCATTATAAACGAACCTCAACAATTAATCGCTTTAGCAGATATTAGCAACGTGTTAGAGTTGCTCCCTATAAAACATTAAGACCCTGTCGTTGAATATTTGGATTTGTAATGGATATTGAAAACATAAAAAAGATTCTTCTAGAGCAACTAGAGTTAGAAGAAGTTATAGTGAAATCAGACGGTTCTCACTATCAAATAACCGCTGTAGGACAAGTTTTTGATTCTCTTTCCCGCGTCAAACAGCAACAATTAGTATATAAACCATTGTTAGCGAATATAGCTGATGGCAGCATGCATGCCGTGAGTATCAAAACATATACGCCTGCCGCATGGCAAAAAGACAAAAAACTTCAATCACTGCTGTAGACCGAATCTCTTATGGAAAAATTGTTAATTAAAGGTGGCAACTCGCTTAAAGGCGAAGTCACTATTTCAGGCGCCAAAAATGCTGCGCTACCTATACTCATTAGCTCGATCCTTTCGGAAGAGCCTTGCCACTTTGATAACGTTCCTAATTTAAGAGATATCTCTTTTACGTGTCAGCTGTTAGAGCAATTTGGTACAGAAGTCGAAAACCTAGGCAATGAAGTTAAGATCAATGCTGGTCCAATCAATTCGACGGTTGCTCCTTATGAACTTGTTCATAGAATGCGTGCGTCAATTTTAGTTCTTGGTCCTTTGTTAGCTCGATTTGGTCATGCGGAAGTATCTTTGCCTGGCGGTTGCGCGATTGGTGCTCGTCCGGTTGATTTACACATTGAAGGCCTTAAAAAGTTAGGCGCAGAAATTTCAGTAGAAGCGGGATATGTTAACGCGAAAGTTGATGGTCGATTAAAAGGTGCTCGTATTTATATGAGCACAATTAGTGTTGGCGCAACTGAAAACCTAATGATGGCGGCAACGCTAGCTGAAGGTATGACGGTATTAGAAAATGCGGCTCGTGAACCTGAAATTGTTGACTTAGCAGACTGCTTAAACAAAATGGGTGCAAAAATCTCGGGTGCTGGCAGCAATAACATCGTCATTGAAGGTGTAGAAAAACTAAAAGGTTGTCATCATACGGTTTTGCCAGACCGCATTGAAACGGGCACGTTTTTAGTCGCCGGCGCAGTAACAGGTGGCAAAGTAGTATGTAAAAATACTGACTATCGTTTAGTAGAACCTGTGATAGAAAAGTTAATAGATGCAAATGCACTTGTTACTTGGGACGACAATAGTATTACAGTCGATATGACAGGCCGAACGTTGAAGGCAGTTAATATTAAAACATTACCGCACCCAGGTTTCCCAACGGATATGCAAGCACAGTTTACCGTGCTTAATGTTGTTGCCGATGGTGTTGGTACAATAACAGAAACTATTTTTGAAAATAGATTTATGCATGTTCCTGAGTTGCGTCGTATGGGTGCTAATATTCAACTTGAAGGGAATACCGCAATATGCCCTGAAAAAAGCAGCTTAACGGGTGCACAAGTTGTTTCAACAGATCTTCGGGCATCCGCGAGTTTAGTTATTGCGGGCTTGGTCGCAGAGGGTACAACTCAATTAGATGAGGTTTTCCACATAGACCGCGGTTACGAAAATATTGAACAAAAGTTTGTAGGGCTTGGCGCCGATATCACGCGTGTAAATGACTAGTCATTTGTTTAGAAAAGTAAAAAAAGGGCGTTAGCCCTTTTTTTGTATCGGTATTCTAACCTCAGAGATCAATTAGCAAGTTGCTTTTTAAATAAGGCTTTCATGGTTTCTATGTTAGCAGTACCAACATAATTGGGTCTAATAACAAACGCAATACGCCTATGTGGTCCTGGTTCATTTAAATGAATTGCACGTAAATCAGATTCGTTTCTTATCAACTGATCTAAAGCCATCTTAGGTGCTAATGTCGTACCAAGTCGGCCAGCGACCATTTGAATAAGGGTGTTTAAACTCGTGGAATCAAATTGACCATTGGACTCTTTATGTTGAAAACTACAAGCTGCCAATGCATGATCTTTTAAACAATGGCCTTCTTTTAACAACATCAATCTATCCATGACTAATTCGTCGCTTGAAATCTCTGTTATGTTAGAAGGGCATTCATCTTTATGACTGACCCAATAGAAATCTTCTTGCCAGAATTCAAAAGATATCAATCCTTCAATATCATAAGGCAGAGCTAATATTGCGCAATCTAGATCACCTTTACGTACTTTTTCGACTAAAACGTGAGATTGGTCTTCAACAATATGCATTTTAAAGTCGGGAAACTCGCGACGCAATTCAGGGAGTACTTTTGGTAGTAAATAAGGCCCAATAGTTGGAATAACACCAACACTCATTGGGGCGGTTAATGGTGCTTTATTAAGTTTAGATAATTGGTAGAGTTCATCTACTTGTAACTTTATAGACTGAGCTTTTGAGAGTAATAGCTGACCCGCAGGAGTTACTAAAACTTGTTTATTATTCCGTTCAAAAATCTGAATATCTAACTGCTTTTCAAGTTCAGTAATTGCAGTACTTAAAGCAGACTGTGAAACATTACAAACTTCGGATGCCTTTTTGAAGTGCATTTCGGCTTGTACTGCTAGTGCATAGTTTAACTGTTTTAATGAAATCATAAAGACACTAATTTATTTCTAGTTTGCCAACGACTACATCAATGTTAAGCAGTTGTTTTTTTCTTGAGATAGCAAGATTAATAGTCTCGCCCGGCGCAACGTTTTCTACAATTGATAATAATTCGGCAAAACTAACAAGTTGTTTATCGTTAATAGCATATAGAATATCGCCTGACTTTAAACCTGCTCGCCAAGCTGGGCCAAGAGGATCAACAGAGTTGATCTTGATACCCGAAATAGATTCAATATTACTTCGTACAGGTTGGCCAACTTGATTAATGGCTTCTCCATCTAAGCCCAAATAACCCCGCTTTACCTCACCGTCAGCTAATAGCTTGTTCATAATTCGTTTGGAAAGCTGGTAAGGAATCGCAAAAAATATGCCCTGAACACCATTCCCACCGCCAGCAGAAGCAGTATTAATACCAACTAACATACCTTGGGAATTAACCAATGCTCCACCTGAATTACCGATGTTAATTGCGGCGTCCATCTGGATAAAATCGCTATAACTCGCGCCAGGTGTTAAGCCTTTTTTTCCAGTTGCACTTACAATGCCTTGAGTAATGGTTTGCCCGAAATTTAATGGGTTACCGATCGCCAGTACAATGTCGCCAACTTGAGGCTCTAAATCGTGTTGTTGAGGAATAGTGGGTAAGTTACTGGCGTTAATTTTAAGTAAAGCTAAGTCGGTTACTTTGTCTAAACCGATCACTTCTGCGTCAAACTGACGTCCGTCTTGTAAGTGCACGAGTATAGACTCTGCGTTATCTACAACGTGGTAATTAGTAAGTATGTGGCCGTTTGAAGTCATTATAACGCCAGAACCAAGGTCATTGATCTTCGGTGTTTGGCTAAAGTTTTGATTACGTGTGGTGACAGAGTAAATGTTTACAACCGCGGGAGCCGCTTGTTGAACCGCATATGCGAAGGACATAGCGTTAGGTCTCATGACATTTTCAGTGAGCTTATTTAAACCTAAGTTGCCCCTTAACTCTGGATTTAACATGACGACTATCAGCGCAGCCGCTAATCCATATGCTATGCCATTAAATATAAACTTTATTTTACTGATCACGTCGACCCTACAAATGCTATCTTTAATATTGTTCTATTCTAGAACGAAAAAAGCCCGGAGTCATATTTAAATGCGGGCTTTGTCTTATAAAAGCACTGTAATATTAACGAATTAAAATATAAAGAGAGCTATTGCCTCGAACTACGTTAAGTGCCATCACTCCTTTGGAGTTATCCATAACATCGCGCAATTCCGATACACTTTCAATTCTCTGTCGGTTTACACCTACAATAATGTCATCTTTTTCAAAGCCTAACATTGCAGCCGGTGAGCGTTCTGTTAACTCAGTAACTTGAACACCTGCAGCGCCTTTCTCTGTTTTGCCTGAGGCCAATGTAGCGCCTTTTAAAGCCGGGTGAATGTTACCTGCGGTAATAGCAGGCTTATCAGCAGCACCAAGAATAACGGTGACTTCTACTTCATCACCGCCGCGAACAACGGTTAATTTGGTTTTGCTTCCGGCGCCTTTAGTACCGACTTTACTGCGTAATTCATTAAATGAACGTATCTTAACTCCGTCAACGTGCGTAATTACGTCTCCGTATTTTAATCCGCCTTTTGCTGCCGACGAATCTGGGATAACTTGTTGTACAAATGCACCTTGTGC
>CAWUUQ010000207.1:0-4111 GCA_963925625.1 uncultured Psychrosphaera sp. | reverse complement strand
CCAACGAGACTCTCCGACGATTCCATATAGCTGTTTAATTTACAGCATCAATGTTGGAATACTATTACTTTCGAAAGAGATCTCTAAAAAGGAAATATGGGAACAAGGCAAGTTAAGGAGTAATTGGCCAAGTTAAAAGCGGTCTTAAAGCTATATAGGAGCTATACAAAAGCTATATAAAAGCAAAGGGAGTATTTAAGGCTTCTAATCAAAAAAAACCTTAAATACTCTTCACAATTTAAGAATTTCTAGCAGGTCTTTTTTGAGCGTGACTGTTTGTTGGTTTATTGCCAGTTCGAGCGCCAGGTTTGTTACTTGAACGAGCACCAGGCTTAGTACCTGAACGCGCGCCAGGCTTTCCGCCAGTTCGCGGTGCACGATTGCCAGTAGGCTTGTTTCTATTGCTAGTCGAGTTATTCGATTTGTTTGATGATGGTTGTGCATCATCATCGAAATTTACCTTAACTTTTTTAGGCTTTTTCTTTTTAGGCTCACGAATTTCTTTAGCCGGAGGTAATGGCATCATAGGCACAAATTCAGGATCAATAAATCGCTCAATATGCTTTTGAATTAGTTGCTCTACTTCCGTTAATGTTTTGAATTCTTCACCACAGACCAAAGATACGGCCTTACCTGTAGCGCCAGCTCGACCTGTACGACCAATGCGGTGTACATAGTCTTCTGCCACTTGTGGCATATCATAGTTAACAACTTGAGGTAGTTGTTCAATATCTAATCCGCGAGCGGCGATGTCAGTCGCTACTAATACACGAATAGATTTATTCTTAAAGTTGGCTAAGGCTGCAGTACGAGCTCCTTGGCTCTTGTTACCATGAATCGCGGCAGCAGTAATGCCTTTAGCATCTAAGTTTTTAGCAATACGATTGGCACCGTGTTTTGTACGAGAGAAAACCAGTACTTGTTGCCAATCATTCTGTTTAATGAGTTTAGTTAACAGCTTTGCTTTACGACCTTGGTCAACGCTATATAAAGTTTGCTCAACTGCTTGAACTGTTGAATTAGGCGGAGATACAGCAATGTGTTCAGGATTATTCATTAATCCTTGAGCAAGTTCTTTAATGTCATCTGAGAAAGTAGCAGAAAACATTAAATTTTGACGTTTTTTAGGAAGAAGCTTAATAATCCTTTTTATGTCATGAATAAAGCCCATGTCTAACATACGGTCAGCTTCATCAAGAATAAGCACTTCTAATTGATCAAATTTAACGGCATTTTGACTGTGCAAATCCATTAATCGACCAGGTGTTGCGATTAAGATGTCGACACCTTTTCGCAGTGCCATCATTTGTGGATTTATTTTAACGCCACCAAAAACAACCGCTGATTTTAACGGTAAGTTTTTGCCATATAATCTAACACTTTCAGCAACTTGCGCTGCGAGTTCTCGAGTAGGTGTTAATACTAACGCACGAACTTGATTTGATTTTGTAGGTTGACCTTTGGATAATATTTGCAGCAGTGGTAAAGTAAAACCAGCTGTTTTACCCGTACCCGTTTGGGCTGCAGCCATTACATCTCTTCCGCTCAATACTGCTGGAATTGCTTTTTCTTGAATTGGAGAAGGGCTATCATAGCCTCGTTCTGTAACAGCACTTAATAGCGCATCGGAAAGACCTAAATCGGTAAATTGCATTAACACTCACTTGGAAAGATTTAAAAAAATTTTGCATACGGCAAAAGGCGCTGAAGACTACCTGAAATAGGGTAGTATAGCAATGAACTTGGAATACAACGTAAATAAAAAATAGAAGTTAACGAATGAGTTGGTTTGTTTATATATTAAAGTGCGCTGACAACACCTTATATACGGGGATTTCGACTGATTGTGAACGTCGGTTGGCACAGCACAACTTAGGAAAAGGCGCAAAATATACGCGCAATCGTTTGCCTGCGGTACTTGTTTATTCTGAGCCTGCTGAGAATCGCAGCGTAGCGTCGAAACGTGAATATGAAATTAAACAATTAACCCGAAAACAAAAAATCACACTTTTTAAACTGAAAGTTTAAAACAAATATTTAACAGAGATTCAATAGAAATACGCAACGACTCTAAAAGGCAATTTACATTCAAACTGTTAGGTTAATAATAATTGCTCTGCTTCTTTGCTGGCCTCAACATATAAAGCATCAACATTAAAATCATTACCTGGAAATTTTTCGTTTACTAAGGCAATAACCTCATCCCATTGAGCATTTTCTATGTACTTTACAATTTGTAATGCACAACCGTATTGCCCTTCGTAATTTAACAAGCAGTTGGCCATAATTTCCTGTAATTGAAGCTTATCTATGACGTCATTGATAGAGCAGTCTAAAATCGCGTCCAATACAGACAGCAGTCCCACTAAAAATCCAGTTGCAGAACTAGGCTGGCCAACTAATGTTGGTAATTGTTGAATGAACAAGGCTCGTCTTAACCCTAACAATACAAGTTCGTCGGGTTTGTCACTCGCAAGTTTTGATACGGCTACAATAGAAATAAATTGTCTCATGGTATCTTCACCAAGATACACAACCGCCTTATTAATACTTGAAATGTTAAGTTTTCGCAGTGCTAAAGTAACGTTCGCTAATTTTATGATTCGTGCCGTTAAGCTAATGTCTCTACCTAATACTCGTGCAACGTGATCAAAATCGAGCAAAGGTTTTGTCAAACAATTTACTAACTCTAAGGCGACCAGTTTTGAAGGTTCAATATTCTTAAACTTCATAATTTTAGGTTTGGAAAAGTAATAGCCTTGCAAGTAGTCAACGCCACAGGCAATAGTTAAACCCGCCTGTAACTTTGTTTCTATTCTTTCAACTACAAGTTTAACGTCAGGGAATATTTCTCGGATCTTAGTAACTGTTGGCATTAATTCAGCAGTATTTTCAGGGAAATCAAACTTAACGTAACTTAAAAATGGACGTAAACGCTGCCATTTTGATTGGAAGTCAAAGTCGTCTAATGCAAAAATGTAACCTAATTTATGTAGCTCACTAATAGCATCAATAGTATCGTCATCTACAACGCTGCGCTCTACGATTTCAACGATTAGGTTTTCTTTTGGAACCAGTTTAGGAAGCTTTCTAAGTACACTTTTGTCGCAAAGGTTAATAAAGGCCAGTTTTTTTTCTGCAACGTTACTAATGCCATGAAAAAGAGCGGTTTCGTAAAACATTCTTGATGACGCTTCTTCATCTGACAAGCCAACCGGAAAGGCATTCTTTTCAGAGTCTCGATACAATAATTCGTAACCAATGACGGAATGCTCTTTATTAAAGATGGGTTGCTTGGCGAGGAATTGAGTACTCAAACGAAAACCTTGTTACAAAATTAGAATGAAGCATTGTTGCATTTATGTGCAGTGATGTGAACTTTTTACAGCACTAAAGTAGCATAGCAATATGAGTTTAAATAACGTCCACTTAAACTCACTAAATGTAATTGTTTTATGGAATAGATATATGGATTTTCTAAAAAAAGCAACAGTGATATCAATAGGCTTATCGTTATGGGCTTCGGTGACGTTTGCTGAACCTCTCAACATAAAACATAACCCTGGCGAATTAACGGCAAGTTTATTAGGTGAATATAAAAGCAGTCTGAATATTAACAGCGTTAATAAAAACAATGTTATGTCGCCCAAAGGCATAGTGGTGTTGTTGCATGGCTGTGGCCAATCAAGCACAGAATTTGCAGAAAATAGTGGCTTTTTAGACCTGGCCAAACAGCTTGATGTTGTGTTAGTTGGCATAGAACAAAGCTCAAAGAACAATGGCCAATCTTGTTTTAACTGGTTCTCTGAACAAGACAATAAAACAAATAATGGTGAACTGGCTTCGATTGAAGGTTTTATTCTTAAAACACAACAGCGATTCCCAAATAAACCAACCTACTTAGTTGGATTATCG
The DNA here is from genome assembly GCA_963925625.1 of uncultured Psychrosphaera sp. GTDB lineage: Bacteria > Pseudomonadota > Gammaproteobacteria > Enterobacterales > Alteromonadaceae > Psychrosphaera. The sequence continues at coordinate 196 of CAWUUQ010000207.1, read as the reverse complement.
GCAGGTGGCGCCATGGCGAGTGCGTTGTTATTGCAAAAGCCAGAACTGTTTACCGGAGCGGGAATAATTGCAGGCATTCCTTATCCATGTGCAACTAGCTTGATACAAGCCATTTCATGTATGAAAAGCGGTTCGTCTGAAACGCCACAGGCCTTAGCTCAAAAAGTGAAAGAAATTCATCAGGGCAAGGTACAGT